>NZ_JAWOVZ010000029.1:0-43875 GCF_033340175.1 Vibrio sp. 1557
GAATTGGTAGACGCACCAGATTTAGGTTCTGGCGCCGCAAGGTGTGAGAGTTCAAGTCTCTCCTTCCGCACCATTATCGGAAAACCCAGCATGACTTTGCTGGGTTTTTTCTTTTTTTGGTTCTGGACTCGGGAAATCATTAGATTTGCCGAATTAAAAAAGCGAGCTCATGGCTCGCTTTTTTTCTATCTGTGATTTGAGTAGCTTACTACATACCTAACGCGTATTTCAGTACTTGAGCCTTAATTGGCCCTGAGTTTTCAGCAAGCTTCAATGCAGCATTACGTACGAACTTCAATGGCCCAAGATCGTTGCTAAAACCTTTATAGAAAAAGTCCATGCCCGTCTGCATGAGTAAGTTGTCAGGTCGACGTGCGCGTTCGTATTTCGCGAGTAAGGTATCTTCCAGCTTTTCTTGGTGTTCTGTTACCGAAAGGAGAACGTCTACATCTTTGAAGCCTAAGTTTACCCCTTGCCCTGCAAGCGGGTTGATCGTATGAGCAGAGTCACCCACTAACACGCAATTTTTGCTTGAGTAGCTTTGCGCATGACGACGAGTGAGTGGGAATGAGCCAAACTGTAAAACTTCAATATCGCCTAATTCAGCAGGGAAATGACGTAAAATTTCTTCCCTTAGTTGAGGTTTACCCATCGCACACAGTTGTTTAATACGTTTAGGCGAGTCATACCAAACCAAAGAACCTTGGCCTACTACTTGACCATCGTCGTTACTCAAAGAGCACAGAGGTAAAAATGAACGTGGGCCTGAAGGTGTAAATTGTTGCCAAGTAATATCTTGCTGAGGCAATTCTGTTTTCACGTTAATCAACATGCAGTGTTGTCGGTAATCCCACGCAGTTACACCAATTCCAGCCAATTGACGAACTTTAGAGTTTGCACCATCAGCACCAATCACCCAGTTAGCTTCAAACTGCTCCCCACTTTCTAGTGTCACAAGGTTTACATCTGCAAACTCAATGTCTTTTAATCGCTCGGGACACATCACGGTTAGATTGTCATACTGAGAGAAGACTTGCCAAAGACCTAATTGGATTAGGCGGTTTTCAACGATATAACCTAGTTGCTCCAATGACAGTTCATCAGAGTGAAAACGAGTACGGCACTCTGGGTGCTCCCAAGTTTCTAACCGCCGATAAGGACAAACTCGCATGCTCTTGATCTCTGACCATGCTCCGAGTGAATCAAGTAACTCCACCGACTGGTGCGAGATTGCAGATACACGAATATCCATCGCCTGAGCGGCATCAAAAACTTTAGGTTTTGTACCTTCAACCAAGACAACGCTTCTGCCCTGCTTGGCAAATCCAACAGCGACGGCTGCCCCGACCATACCGCCACCGATCACGGCGATGTCATACTTGTTCATTTTTCACTCTTCATCGTGCTGATTAATTGGCGTTTTTTATTGTACTTTCCATGGCTATTTTTACAAAATTGTTTAACAAAAAACCTTGTTCTGCATAGGGCGAAAAACTAGATTTCATCAGGCTTTGCAGAGAATTAGCTAGATCACTAGTCAGGTGCTTTTTAAAGCAGTACAATACGCCGCTTACCGCCGTGATGGCGGCTATAATTTGAGCAATAGCTCTCCGATTTAAGTACAACTGAACGAGCGAAAGTGAGATGAGTAAGAAACTGCTAATTAAAACCTGGGGCTGCCAGATGAACGAATACGATTCATCAAAAATGGCCGACCTGCTTAATGCTGCAAACGGCTACGAGCTGACGGAAGAGCCAGAGGAAGCAGACGTACTTCTACTTAACACCTGTTCGATCCGTGAAAAAGCGCAAGAGAAAGTTTTCCACCAGCTAGGCCGCTGGAAAACACTAAAAGATAAAAAACCTGGCGTAGTTATCGGTGTAGGTGGTTGTGTAGCAACGCAAGAAGGTGACCATATTCGTGAACGTGCACCATACGTTGACGTTATTTTTGGCCCACAAACTTTGCACCGCCTACCTGAGATGATCAAACAATCTCAGTCCGATGATGCACCAGTTATGGACATTTCGTTCCCAGAGATCGAAAAATTCGACCGCCTACCTGAACCTCGCGCTGAAGGTGCGACAGCATTCGTTTCTATTATGGAAGGCTGCTCTAAGTACTGTACTTACTGTGTCGTACCGTACACTCGTGGTGAAGAAGTAAGCCGTCCAATGGATGACGTACTGTTCGAAATCGCCCAACTTGCTGAACAAGGCGTACGTGAAGTAAACCTTCTGGGTCAAAACGTAAACGCGTACCGTGGTCCTATGCACGATGGTGAGATCTGTTCATTTGCAGAACTGCTTCGTTTGGTTGCGTCTATCGATGGTATCGACCGTATTCGTTTCACGACGAGCCACCCGTTAGAATTCACAGACGACATCATCGCAGTATACGAAGATACGCCAGAACTTGTGAGCTTCCTGCACTTACCTGTGCAAAGTGGTAGTGACCGTATCCTAACGATGATGAAACGCCCTCACACCGCTATCGAATACAAATCGATCATCCGTAAACTGCGTAAAGCTCGTCCTGATATTCAAATCAGTTCAGACTTTATTGTTGGTTTCCCTGGTGAGACAGACAAAGACTTCCAAGACACCATGAAGCTAATCAAAGATGTAGACTTTGACATGAGCTTCAGCTTTATTTTCTCTCCACGTCCAGGCACGCCAGCAGCGGATTACCCTTGTGATGTGTCAGAACAAGTGAAGAAAGAGCGCCTTTACGAACTACAGCAAACTATCAATGCTCAAGCGATGCGTTACTCTCGCTTAATGCTTGGCACAGAACAACGTGTTCTAGTTGAAGGTCCTTCGAAGAAAAACCTAATGGAACTACGCGCTCGTACAGAAAACAACCGTGTAGTAAACTTTGAAGGTAGTGCAGACCTAATTGGTCAGTTCGTTGATGTGAAGATCGTAGACGTATTTGCAAACTCACTGCGTGGTGAGCTAGTACGTACTGAAAAAGACATGGATCTTCGTAGTGTGATTTCCCCAACGCAGATGATGGCGAAAACACGTCGCGAAGATGAGCTGGGTGTAGCTACTTTTACGCCGTAAGCTCGTATAAATAGCCATAGAGAGCCTGGTCGTTATCAGGCTCTCACTAAGTGGCAAAAAATGAGAGGCAACATTGAGCAATAAAATCGTAACTCTAGAAATTAACCTAGAACCTTCAGACAACCGCCGACTAGCTAGCCTGTGCGGTCCATTCGATGACAACATCAAGCATTTAGAACGTCGTCTAGGCGTTGAAATTAACCACCGTAGTGACCACTTTACGATTGTCGGTAAACCTCATACCGCATCAGCTGCGCTGGATATCCTGAAAACTCTATATGTTGATACCGCACCTGTACGAGGTGAGATCCCAGATATTGAGCCTGAGCAAATCCATCTAGCGATCAAAGAGTCTGGTGTTCTTGAGCAGAATACTGAGTCTAATATCGAGCACGGTAAAGAAGTCTTCGTCAAAACCAAGAAAGGTGTGATCAAACCACGTACGCCAAACCAAGCGCAGTACTTGGTTAACATGGTCACGCATGATATTTCTTTTGGTATTGGCCCGGCTGGTACAGGTAAAACCTACCTTGCTGTAGCAGCAGCTGTTGACGCACTAGAGCGCCAAGAGATCCGCCGTATTCTACTTACTCGTCCAGCGGTTGAAGCTGGTGAGAAATTGGGCTTCCTACCTGGTGATTTAAGCCAGAAAGTCGACCCATACCTACGTCCGCTATACGACGCCCTATTTGAAATGCTGGGCTTTGAGCGCGTAGAGAAGCTGATTGAACGTAACGTGATTGAGGTTGCCCCTCTTGCTTACATGCGTGGTCGTACTCTAAACGACGCCTTTATCATTCTTGATGAGAGTCAGAACACCACAGTTGAACAGATGAAGATGTTCCTAACGCGTATTGGTTTTAACTCTCGCGCGGTTATCACTGGTGATGTCACGCAGATTGACTTACCTCGTGGTGCGAAATCGGGTCTTCGTCATGCTATTGAAGTACTAAGCGAAGTTGACGACATCAGCTTTAACTTCTTCTTAGCCGACGACGTTGTACGTCACCCTGTGGTTGCTCGTATCGTTAACGCGTACGAGAAGTGGGAAGCACAAGACCAGAAAGAGCGTAAAGAGTTCGAGAAACGCCGTCGTGAAGAACGCGATGCGAAGTTACTAGAAGCAGCAAAAGCCGAACTGAATGCACAAGTTGCTTCAACTAAGGAATAATCATGGCGATTGAACTTGATCTGCAACTGGCAGTCGAAAATGAAGAAGGTCTGCCTTCGCAGCAAGATTTCCAATTGTGGCTAGATAAGACAATTCCTCTCTTCCAGCCACAAGCCGAAGTCACCATTCGTATTGTTGATGAACAAGAAAGTCATACGCTCAACCATGAGTATCGCGGCAAAGATAAACCAACTAATGTGTTGTCGTTTCCATTTGAAGCACCTCCTGGTATGGAAATAGATTTACTTGGTGATTTGATTATTTGCCGCCAAGTTGTTGAAAAAGAGGCGGTTGAACAGAGCAAGCCTCTGCTAGCACATTGGGCGCATATGGTTGTACATGGCAGCTTGCATCTGCTAGGTTATGATCATATAGAGGATGACGAAGCCGAAGAGATGGAGTCCCTCGAAACCGAAATCATGCAAGGTATGGGTTATGAAGATCCTTACATTGCTGAAAAAGAGTAGCTATTGGCCACTCGACAGGGAAAGGCGAACCACCTAAATGACTCTCGTGTTCGCCTCTCTATGTGTGCTATCACACTTCTGATAGCGTTACTTAATTGAGAAACAATGAACGAAGATAATTCTCCCTCTTCTAACGAAGATAAGAAAGAAAAGGCAGAAGGTCCGAGTAGAAAGTCCTTCTTTGAACGTCTAGGTCAACTATTTCAGGGCGAACCAAAAGATCGCCAAGAGCTTGTGGATGTTATCCGCGACTCTGAAGTTAACGACCTGATTGACCATGACACTCGCGATATGCTCGAAGGTGTTATGGAAATCTCCGAAATGCGTGTGCGTGACATTATGATCCCGCGTTCGCAAATGGTTACCGTTGAGCGTACTCACGACCTTGATACCTTGGTTGCTTTGATTACCGATGCTCAACACTCTCGCTACCCTGTGATCAGCGAAGATAAAGACCATGTGGAAGGCATACTTCTAGCGAAGGACTTACTTAAATACTTAGGCTCAGGCAGTAATCCATTTGATATCGAAGAAGTCATTCGACCAGCGGTTGTAGTACCGGAAAGTAAACGCGTTGATCGACTGCTGAAAGAATTCCGTGAAGAACGTTATCATATGGCCATTGTTGTCGATGAATTCGGTGGTGTTTCTGGTCTTGTGACCATTGAAGATATCCTTGAGGAAATCGTCGGGGATATTGAAGATGAATTCGATGAAAGTGAAGAGACGGACATTCGTAAGCTGAGCAAGCATACGTTTGCTGTCAGAGCGCTGACAACCATCGAAGAGTTTAATGAGACATTCGGAACCAACTTCAGCGATGAGGAAGTTGATACCGTTGGTGGTATGGTCATGACTGCCTTTGGTCACTTACCTTCTCGTGGTGAACTGGTTGAAATTGAAGGCTACAACTTCAAAGTCACCGCTGCCGATAACCGTCGTGTCATTCAACTCCAAGTGACGATCCCAGACGAAGAAACCCTGGTTGAAGCCACTCAAGAGTAACGCGATACCCATTGGGAATCTCAGAAATTACAATGATGAATGAACTCTTTCATCGCCTTAAGCGGCCCTTAGTGGCCGCTTTTGTTGGCGCCTCTACTACACTCGCTTTCGCTCCTTACCAGCTGTGGCCTATTGCCATTCTTAGCCCTGCAATTCTACTGATTCTTCTTGCTAACCAAACTCCGAAACGCGCACTATGGATTGGTTATGCTTGGGGGTTAGGTCAATTTGCAACTGGCGTTAGCTGGGTTTACGTCAGTATCTCCGGTTTTGGCGGTATGCCGCTCATTGCCAATTTATTTTTAATGGGCTTACTTGTTGCCTACTTGGCTGTTTATTCAGGCTTATTTGCTTGGCTCAACAACAAGCTGTTTCCTCAATTTACGCTCACAAAAGCACTTCTCGCTGCACCTGCTTTATGGCTGATAAGTGATTGGTTGCGTGGTTGGGTGATGACCGGCTTCCCTTGGTTATGGCTAGGCTATAGCCAGATAGATGCTCCACTCGCAAGCTTTGCACCAATTGGCGGCGTAGAACTGCTTACTCTATTTATCCTTATCAGCGCAGGGGCGTTAGCCTATGCATGGATTCATAAGCAGTGGCTGATGGTGATTATCCCTGCAGTATTACTCAGTACTGGCTTTGGGATTCGCAACTACGATTGGGTAACACCCCGACCAGAAGACACGACTAAGCTCGCACTGATTCAAGGTAACGTAGACCAAAACCTAAAGTGGCTACCAAGTCAACGCTGGCCAACCATCATGAAATATGCTGACTTAACTCGTGAAAACTGGGACGCTGACATTATCGTTTGGCCAGAAGCAGCAATTCCCGCTTTTGAAATTGAAGTGCCTTCATTTTTGAGCAATATCGACAGCGCTGCAAAAATGAATAACAGCGCAATCATCACCGGTGTCGTCAACCAAGCTGAAGATCGACAGTTCTACAACAGTATTCTGTCCCTCGGCATCACACCATACGGTGACTACAGCTTCGATTTAAGCGAACGTTACCATAAGCATCACCTACTACCGTTTGGTGAGTTTGTACCATTTGAAGATATTTTGCGCCCATTAGCGCCATTCTTTAACCTACCGATGTCATCGTTTAGCCGTGGGGCTTTTGTGCAGCCAAACATCGTTGCGAATGGCATGCACATGGCACCAGCGCTTTGCTATGAGATCATCTTTAATGAGCAAGTGCGTCAAAATGTGACTGACGAAACAGACTTCATTCTAACGCTTTCAAACGATGCATGGTTTGGTCACTCTATCGGCCCTCTTCAGCATATGGAGATCGCCCGTATGCGTGCCTTAGAGTTGGGCAAACCGCTCATCCGCTCGACTAACAATGGATTAACAGCGGTAACCGATCACAAGGGTAAAATCGTTGAGCAAGTTCCGCAGTTTGAAACTGCAGTACTGCGCGCAGAGCTCACCCCAACCGATGGGAAAACGCCATATCGAATCGTTGGTACTTGGCCATTGTATATTTGGGTAGGGTTAAGTTTAGCGCTGGCTTTCGGTTTAAGAAGAAAACAGAGCTGATAACAGCTTGAAAGTAGAAAAGACAAAAAAGAGGCGACTAAGCCTCTTTTTTATTCATTGCATTATACAGTCGTTACTCGCCATTTATGGCTTTAATGACTGACGAGTAAAGCCTTTGTGACTACACTTAATACACGGAATGATTACTGTTGGGTGGTTATACGTTGTCTTGTGACCACACTCATCACAGACTAAAGTGCCTAAGCCTATCACCTCTCCTGCTTCATATAGCCCTTGATGCTCTAAGTCATCGAACAACTCAACCCACTCAACTTTAGTTCGGTCTGTAATCTCTAACAGCCCTTGCCATATCGAATCCGCAATCGTTAAGTAAAACGGACCGCTTTTGCTATCCTCGTAACTCTCTGAAAACTCTTTTAAGTCTGCTTTAAGGTACGCTTTGATTAAAGCCAATTCATCTTTGGTCAAGTCATTAGCAGCATCCACCACTTTGCCCGACGTCTCAATCGCTTTGTTAACTTCTTCCGGACTGTGCTTCAAGGTTTCAATCACATCCTCGAGCATTTCCTCATAACCTGTTTTACGTTTAGGCATAACTGACCTCCATCTTTCTCCTACCTGCGTCACTTAAGGGCGCATGGGTACAGATTGGCTATTGTTGTGATCCCTAGCTTTAGGTATTCTATGACGATCTATTTAAGTCTGTTCTAACCGAACTCACAAATTCCAAGATAACGGATACCATCGATGCAAGAACAATACAACCCACAAGATATTGAACAAAAAGTTCAAAAGCACTGGGATGACAACAAAACCTTTGTTGTAAGTGAAGACCCAAATAAAGAAAAATTCTACTGTCTGTCCATGTTCCCATACCCAAGTGGTCGACTGCACATGGGTCACGTGCGCAACTACACTATCGGTGATGTAGTATCTCGTTTCCAACGCCTACAAGGTAAAAACGTGATGCAACCAATCGGTTGGGACGCATTCGGTCTACCTGCAGAAAACGCAGCAGTAAAAAACAAAACTGCGCCAGCACCTTGGACTTACGAAAACATCGAATACATGAAGAACCAACTTAAGCTTCTAGGCTTTGGTTACGATTGGAACCGTGAATTCGCAACATGTACACCGGAGTACTACCGCTGGGAACAAGAGTTCTTCACTAAACTTTACGAGAAAGGTTTAGTTTACAAAAAGACTTCTTCTGTTAACTGGTGTCCTAACGACCAAACTGTTCTTGCAAACGAGCAGGTTGAAGACGGTTGTTGCTGGCGTTGTGATACGCCTGTAGAGCAAAAAGAAATCCCTCAATGGTTCATCAAAATCACTGAGTACGCTCAAGAGCTACTAGACGACTTAGACAAGCTTGAAGGTTGGCCTGAAATGGTGAAAACCATGCAGCGCAACTGGATTGGTCGTTCTGAAGGTGTTGAACTGAAGTTTGAAGTTAAGGGTCAACAAGACCTAGAAGTTTACACAACACGTCCAGATACGCTAATGGGTGTGACTTACGTGGGTATCGCAGCCGGCCACCCTCTTGCAGCTCTTGCAGCAGAGAACAATCCAGAGCTTGCAGCGTTTATCGACGAATGTAAGAACAACAAGGTTGCAGAAGCTGAGCTAGCGACAATGGAGAAGAAAGGTATGGCAACTGGCCTTACTGCTATTCATCCATTGAACGGCCGCGAAGTACCAGTATACGTAGCAAACTTCGTTCTGATGGACTACGGTACAGGCGCGGTAATGGCTGTACCTGCGCACGACCAACGTGACTACGAGTTCGCAACGAAGTACGGTCTAGACATCGTGCCAGTTATCAAGCCTGCTGATGGCAGCGAGCTAGACATCTCTGAAGCAGCATACACTGAGAAAGGTGTACTGTTCGATTCAGGTGAATTCGATGGCCTAGAATTCCAAGCGGCATTCGACGCAATCGCAGCGAAGCTAGAAGCAGAGGGCAAAGGCACTAAGACTGTAAACTTCCGTCTACGCGACTGGGGTGTATCTCGTCAACGTTACTGGGGCGCACCAATCCCAATGGTAACGACTGAAGACGGTGAAGTTCACCCAGTACCTGCTGACCAACTACCAGTGATTCTTCCAGAAGACGTGGTAATGGACGGCGTCACTAGCCCAATCAAAGCAGACAAAGAGTGGGCGAAGACAACCTTTAACGGCGAACCTGCTCTACGTGAGACAGATACGTTCGATACGTTCATGGAATCTTCTTGGTACTACGCGCGTTACTGTTCACCACAAGCGGACGACATCCTAGACCCAGAAAAAGCAAACTACTGGCTACCAGTAGATCAATACATCGGTGGTATCGAGCACGCTTGTATGCACCTACTGTACTCACGCTTCTTCCACAAACTACTGCGCGATGCGGGTTACGTAACTTCTGACGAACCGTTCAAGCAACTACTGTGTCAAGGCATGGTACTGGCTGATGCGTTCTACTTCGAGAACGAGAAAGGCGGCAAAGAGTGGGTAGCTCCAACAGACGTAGCCGTTGAACGTGATGGTAAAGGCCGCATTACTTCTGCTAAAGACACTGAAGGTCGTGATGTAACGCACTCAGGCATGATCAAGATGTCTAAGTCTAAGAACAACGGTATCGACCCTCAAGAAATGGTAGACAAGTACGGCGCTGACACAGTACGTCTATTCATGATGTTCGCGTCTCCAGCGGACATGACACTTGAATGGCAAGAGTCTGGCGTAGAAGGTGCGAACCGCTTCCTAAAACGTGTTTGGAAACTAGTGAAAGAGCACACAGCGAAAGGTGCAGCAGAAGCAGTAGATACCTCAGCGCTTTCTGGTGATCAAAAAGCACTTCGCCGCGACGTTCACAAGACTATCGCGAAAGTGACGGACGATATCGCTCGTCGTCAAACATTCAACACCGCGATCGCAGCGATCATGGAGCTGATGAACAAACTAGCGAAAGCGCCTCAAGAATCTGCGCAAGATCGTGCAATCCTTGACGAAGCACTGAAAGCTATTGTTGTCATGCTTTACCCTATCACTCCGCATATCTCATACGAGCTATGGGCAGCACTAGGTGAAACAGACATTGATAACGCGGCATGGCCGACGTTTGACGAAAAAGCGCTAGTTGAAGACGAAAAAACTATCGTTGTTCAAGTTAACGGTAAGCTACGTGCGAAGCTAACAGTCCCAGCTGATATCTCTAAAGACGATATCGAACAGCTTGGTCTAAACGACGAAAATGTGGTTAAGTTCACTGATGGCCTGACTATTCGTAAAGTTATTTACGTTCCAGGTAAACTGCTGAACATCGTTGCAAACTAATCGCAGCTGTCAATTTGTCTCTGTTTAGCGAACTTATTTGTTAACCAAGAGTCATTAAACAGGGTAGTTTTCTACCCTGTTTATTTACCTCAAACCATTCACATGAGTGGTTTAAGGTAAATAACCCCTTCAATTTAGGATGAATACAATCAATGCGCTTTTTCTCTTTGATTAAACTACCAGTGGTATTGGTATTAGCGGGGCTTCTTTCTGCCTGTGGTTTTCACCTTCGCGGCGAGTATTCCGTACCGGAAGAGCTGCACACTATGTCTTTCTCCAGCTACGATGAATACAGTGAATTAACTCGCTATGTTCGCTCTCAACTCGAACTGAACAAAGTTGAACTTGTTCAACCATCATCGACGGTACCCAACCTTCATTTGACGGAAGCGACAATCGATGAGCGTACACTATCGCTTTATCAAAATAGCCGTGCAGCAGAAAAAGAGCTGACATACGTAGTAAAATACCGTGTGACAATTCCTGGCTATGGTTCTAAAAACTTTACGACAACAGTAAACCGCAACTACCTAGACAACCCGTTGACCGCACTTGCAAAATCTGTTGAGCGTGACGTAATTGAAGACGAGATGCGCTTGCAAGCTGCAAAACAGATGATGCGCCAGTTGGGCCGTATTCGTGCCGAATATGAAGCAGGACAAATCTCTGAGCCAGCGAACAAAAACTCTTAGTCACTATGCGAATTTATGCCGATAAGCTAACGGATCATTTAACTAAACAAGTTAAACAGGTTTACTTAATCTTTGGTAATGAGCCGTTACTGATTCAAGAAAGCCGCCAAGCAATCCAAAAGGCAGCGTTTCAGCAAGGTTTTGAGGAAAAACACCGTTTTGCGGTGGATGCTAGCATCGACTGGAACCAAGTTTACGACTGTTTCCAAGCGATGAGCCTGTTTTCAAACCGTCAATTGATTGAGCTTGAAATTCCTGAAAGTGGCGTAACAACCGCCGTCAGCAAAGAGCTGCAAACACTGTGTGATATGCTTCATGATGACATCATGCTCGTCATTGTTGGTAGCAAACTGACCAAAGCCCAAGAAAATGCGAAATGGTTCAAAGCATTAAGCTCAAAAGGCGATTGGGTAAGCTGCTTGTCGCCAGACCTTCAACGCCTACCTATGTTCATTCAGACACGTTGCCGCACGTTGGGACTAAAACCCGATCAGCAATCACTGCAAATGTTGGCTCAATGGCATGAAGGTAACCTATTTGCATTGACACAAAGCTTAGAGAAATTGGCCCTACTCTATCCGGATGGTGAGCTGACCATCATACGTTTAGAGGAAGCCCTAAGTCGCCATAATCACTTCACTACCTTTAACTGGATCGACGCCTTACTGGCAGGTAAAGCAAACCGTGCACAACGTATTCTTCGCCAACTTGAGGCGGAAGGGGTTGAGACCGTGATCTTGATTCGAAGTGTACAAAAAGAGTTGAGCCAACTTTTAAATATGCATCAAGACTTAACTCAAATGGGAATGAACCAGGTATTTGAGAAATATCGAGTTTGGCAAAACAAGCGTCCACTCTATAACGCAGCACTGACCCGCTTATCAGCGAGTCGTATTTGTGCATTGCTCTCCTTGTTGGCTCAAGCCGAGATAAAAGCCAAAACTCAGTATGACGAGTCTGTATGGCCAACTATTCATCAGTTGAGCTTAGAAACCTGCTCTCCTGATATTAAGCTGGCAATTTAAAAATCAAAGCGTGATATAGTGCGCGACCTGTTTTGCAAGCAAGAATGTAAAACACTTTAGAGATAAGAGACAAACCGAGGAAAACCGAGTGCTTCGCGAAGAACTGAAAGACTTTTTAGCTGATAAAGCCGACGACATGAAAGCGGAAGACATTATCGTCCTAAATGTGGAAGATAAATCAAGCGTGACAGATTACATGATCATCTGTACTGGTACATCCAAACGCCACGTTTCATCCATCGCTGACCATGTTGCAACAGAAGTGAAAAAAGCCGGTCTTGAGCCACTAGGAATGGAAGGTGAAAACGAAGGTGAATGGGTAGTCCTAGATATGGGCGACGCCATGCTTCACGTGATGCAAGAAGAGCACCGCGAACTCTACCAGCTAGAAAAACTCTGGGGTTAATCTTTTGAAAATTCAACTAATTGCTGTTGGCACAAAAATGCCAAAATGGGTTGAGGAAGGCTTTCAAGAATATCGTCGCCGTTTCCCGCATGATATGCCGTTGGAGTTGATTGAAATCTCTGCTGGTAAGCGTGGTAAGAATGCCGATATCGCTCGCATCCTGCAAAAAGAAGGAGAAGCGATGCTCGCGGCGGTACCAAAAGGCAACCGTATCGTCACGTTAGATATCCCAGGTAAAAAATGGGACACTCCTCAACTCGCTGAGCAGTTAGAAGCTTGGAAATTAGATGGCCGTGATGTATCAATATTAATCGGCGGTCCTGAAGGACTCGCTCCTGCATGCAAAGCTGCAGCAGACCAAAGCTGGTCATTGTCTGCCTTAACGCTACCCCACCCTCTAGTGCGTATCGTAATGGCAGAAAGCTTGTACCGAGCGTGGAGCATCACCGCTAACCACCCTTATCATCGCGAATAATCGTTGTTTAACTTTAGAGCCAAGCGTTAATGATTCGTAAACGACGCAGTCAAATCCGAGATTATCAAGCCGAAGCGCGTCTGTTTGCCAGCCGCGCTATTGTTGCTTTTATCGGCATTGTTGTCTTGATGGGAGCTCTGGTTGCCAACATGTACAACATTCAGGTGAACCAGTTTCAAGACTATCAAACCCGCTCGAACGATAACCGCATCAAAGTGGTGCCTATCGCGCCTAACCGAGGTCTAATTTATGACCGAAATGGCGTTTTACTGGCAGAGAACCGTCCCGTCTTTAACTTAGAACTGACCCCAGAAAAAATTAAAGACATTGATGCAACCATCCAAGAATTACAAACTATTCTGGAAATTACACCAGACCAGATTGAACGTTTCCACCACGAGCGTAAACGGACTCGTCGATTTAAATCGGTCCCACTGCTGACCCAACTGAACGAAAAACAAGTAGCGGTATTCTCCGTCAATCAGTACCGCTTTCCAGGTGTGGAAATAAGTGCGACCTTAAAGCGCTACTACCCTTTCAGCGAAGTCTTAACCCACGTGATTGGTTACGTTTCTCGAATCAATGATCGCGACATGCAGCGCCTGATCCGAGAAGAAAAAGACGCAAACTATCAAGCCACTCGCGACATTGGTAAGCTGGGTATTGAAAAATACTACGAAGACCTCTTACACGGTACAGCCGGATATCAAGAAGTCGAGGTAAACAGCCGCGGCCGAGTAATTCGTACCCTAAAGTACGTTCCACCTGTACCCGGAAAAGACATCGTTTTAAACCTTGATATCAACTTGCAGTTGTACGTACACCAATTATTGGACGGCCGCCGAGGCAGTGCTGTAGTAATCGATCCTAGAGACAACGGCGTACTGGCTATGGTTTCGAGCCCTAGCTACGATCCTAACTCGTTCGTGCACGGAATCTCAGGTAAAGACTATCGCGCCCTTTTGAACGATAAAAACCGTCCTTTGGTCAACCGCACTACACTTGGCATTTACCCTCCTGCGTCTACCATCAAACCATTTATGGCGGTAGCCGCGCTGCAAGAAGGTGTCGTCACACCTAACACCACACGAAATGACCCTGGTTATTGGCGCATACCAAACTCCAACACACGCCCGTTTCGTGACTGGTTGCGTTGGGGGCACGGGCGCGTCGATATCATTAAGTCGATCGAAGAGTCTGTTGATACCTTCTACTATCAAATCGCTTATGACATGGGTATTGACCGTATTTCGAATTGGATGATGATGTTCGGTTTTGGTGATTACACTGGCATTGATATCTACGAAGAAAGTAAGGCGAATATGCCGACTCGTGACTGGAAAATGTCTCGCCATAAAACCCCATGGTATAAAGGTGATACGATCCCTGTAGGTATCGGCCAAGGATATTGGACAGCAACACCAATGCAAATCGCCAAAGCAACCTCCGTATTAGTAAACGAGGGAGAAGTGATCGCACCTCACTTGCTCAAAGCGACGATAGAAAATGGTAACGACTTCGAAGAGCAGCAAACGACAGAATACGTGACTTACCCACCAATCAAGAATGTGCCTAAAAAGTACTGGGATATGGCGAAAGAAGGCATGCGTCGGGTAAACCATGGCACGCGCGGAACAGCTCGTCGCTCATTCTACAAAATGAATTATGAAACAGCGGGTAAATCAGGTACTGCACAGGTCTTCGGTCTGGGTGAAAACGAAGAGTACAACGCCGATGAGATCGCCGAGCACTTACGTGACCATGCGTTATTTACTGGCTTTGCACCATTTGATGATCCTAAAGTGGTCGTCACTGTAGTACTAGAAAATGCCGGTGGTGGTTCTAGTAACGGTGCCCCAGTAGTAAGGAAAATTTTTGACCGAGTCGTTCTTGGTCCAGAAGAAATTGAGCCTGAAAACAATGCGAAGAAAGAGGTAAAACAGTAATGAAGATGGATCCCTCTACAGGTAAAAATCGCGCCCTGTTTGAACGCTTCCATATCGACTTACCACTCCTACTTGGCATACTGGCCCTGATGGGGTTTGGCCTGGTGATCATGTACAGCGCCAGTGGCCAAAGTTTACTGATGATGGATCGCCAAGCCATGCGAATGGTGCTTTCACTCGTTGTGATGCTCGTCCTTGCACAGCTTTCTCCACGAACTTACGAAAGCTTGGCACCTTTGATGTTCGTTGGTGGCGTTATACTGCTTTTCGGCGTGCTGTTTTTCGGTGAAGCATCGAAAGGCGCGCAGCGTTGGCTTAACCTCGGTTTTGTGCGCTTTCAACCGTCAGAGCTATTGAAGCTCGCGGTGCCATTAATGGTAGCTCGCTATGTTGGTAGACAGCCCCTCCCACCAACGCTAAGAACACTCATTGTTGCACTGATTATGGTCTGCTTACCAACCATTCTCATTGCAAAACAGCCTGACTTAGGTACCTCAATCCTGATCGCGGCTTCCGGTATTTTT
This sequence comes from Vibrio sp. 1557, assembly GCF_033340175.1. Classification (NCBI taxonomy): domain Bacteria; kingdom Pseudomonadati; phylum Pseudomonadota; class Gammaproteobacteria; order Vibrionales; family Vibrionaceae; genus Vibrio; species Vibrio sp. 1557. The sequence continues at coordinate 15,613 of NZ_JAWOVZ010000029.1, forward strand.
GTTATCTTCCTCGCCGGCATTAGCTGGAAAATAATTGCTGGTGCTGCGATTGCATTAGGTGGTTTCATTCCAATTCTGTGGTTTTTCTTGATGCGAGAGTATCAAAAAGTGCGAGTTCGTACTCTATTTAACCCGGAGTCTGATCCGCTAGGAGCGGGCTACCACATTATTCAGAGTAAAATTGCGATTGGCTCCGGCGGTATTTCCGGCAAAGGTTGGTTGCAAGGTACGCAGTCACAACTAGAATTTCTTCCTGAACGACACACTGACTTTATCTTTGCAGTAATTGCTGAAGAATGGGGTATGATTGGCTTCCTTTGCCTTTTAGCCATCTATCTATTTATTATTGGACGAGGTTTATATCTCGCCAGCCAAGCGCAAACCGCATTTGGACGAATGATGGCAGGCAGTATTGTACTCAGCTTCTTCGTGTATATTTTTGTAAATATTGGCATGGTAAGTGGCATCCTACCTGTAGTAGGTGTACCGTTGCCACTCATCAGTTATGGCGGCACATCAATGGTAACCTTGATGGCTGGTTTTGGTATTCTGATGTCGATTCATACGCACCGAAAAGCATTCTCTAAGGCGACCTAGACATGCAAAAACGCGCTTTATATTCCTTGGTTTTCTCTGCTCTTATTTTGGCAGGCTGTTCATCAACTAGCCAAAAAGAACAAGAAGGCCGTTACGAACTCGAATCCGATGTTGCACCGGATACACCGCTTTCAGTCGAACACATCGAGGATGCGCATCCTAAATATGAACCGTACAGCCTAGGTGGGAACAAAGATTACCACTTGCGTGGCAAAGACTACAAAATAGTTCGCAATGCGAAAGGCTTTAAAGAAAAAGGCCGCGCATCTTGGTATGGGAAAAAATTCCAAGGTCATTTGACTTCTAATGGCGAAATCTATGACATGTACTCAATGACGGCAGCGCATAAAACGCTACCGTTACCAAGTTACGTAAAAGTTACCAATACTGACAACGGCAAAACCACCGTAGTACGAGTTAATGACCGAGGTCCTTTTCACGATGGTCGTATCATTGATTTAAGCTATGCCGCCGCGCACAAGTTAGATGTCATAAAAACAGGCACCGCGAACGTGGAAATTGAAGTGATCAGTATCAATCAGCCCACGGACAAAAAGTCATTAGAAGCGCACCCTAGGTACGTTATTCAAGTGGCATCATCAAAAAATGAAGAACGCGCGCGAACTTTAGGTACCGAGCTTGGTCAAAAGTTGGATACAGAAACTTTCCTAGAGAGTGCGAAAGAGTCTTATCGCTTGTTGTTAGGGCCATTTACTGACTATTCCCTGACGCAAGCCACATTAGATAAAGTAAAGTTGCTCGGCTATTCGTCTGCATTTATTAAAAAACACAACACTGCCAAATGACCTCGTGTCATGAATTTCTCTTTGATCCCCCTCTTACATAACTAGGGATTCTGATAAGATGTCTGCAGTTAACCCAAAAATTTGAATTACCATGAATAAAAATAAGTTTGTGAAATCTATTCTCGTTTCTTCGGTTGCCCTTTCTGCAACTTTCGCTCAATCTGCTCTTGCATCACCTATCGTTGTTCCAGATGCCCCTCAAATCGCGGCGAAGGGCTACGTGCTGATGGATTACCATTCAGGTAAAGTACTGGCAGAGAAAGAGATGAACACAAAATTGTCTCCAGCTAGTCTGACTAAGATGATGACCAGCTATGTAATCGGCCAAGAGCTAGCGCGTGGTAATATCTCAGAAGATGATGATGTCACCATCAGTAAAAATGCGTGGGCGAAAAACTTCCCTGATTCATCAAAGATGTTCATTGAAGTAGGCACAACAGTTAAAGTACGTGACCTGAACCGAGGTATCATCGTCCAGTCAGGTAACGATGCCTGTGTTGCGATGGCAGAACATATTGCAGGTTCAGAAGATGCATTTGTTGACCTAATGAACGCTTGGGCCAACACATTGGGTATGACTAACTCGCACTTTGCCAACGTTCATGGCTTAGATAACGCAGAATTGTACTCAACACCATACGACATGGCACTGCTAGGTAAAGCACTTATCCGTGACGTACCAAATGAGTACCGAGTGTACTCAGAGAAGAAATTTACTTACAACGGCATCACCCAATACAACCGTAACGGTCTACTTTGGGATAAGAGCATGAACGTTGACGGCATCAAAACGGGTCACACAAGTAATGCGGGTTACAGCCTAGTAAGTTCAGCAACTGAAGGTCAAATGCGCTTGGTTGCGGTCGTTATGGGTACTAAAGATGCCAATGCTCGTAAGTCAGAAAGCAAAAAGCTGCTAAGCTACGGCTTCCGTTTCTTCGAAACAGTGGCACCGCACAAAGCAGGTGAAACGTTCGTAGAAGAAAAAGTGTGGATGGGTAACAAAGACACCGTAGCACTGGGTCTTGACCAAGATACTTACGTAACACTACCGCGTGGTGAAGCGAAAAACTTAAAAGCAAGCTTCGTCCTTGAAAAAGAGCTAGAAGCCCCAATTAATAAAGGTGATGTAGTTGGTAAGCTATACTATCAGATCGATGGTGAAGATATTGCCGAGTACCCACTAATGGCACTAGAAACCGTAGAGCAAGGTAGTCTATTTAGCCGCATGTGGGATTACATCGTATTGTTATTCAAGAGCTTCTTCTAAAAAGAACGTTAGAGTAGCAAACTTATTCGCAAAGCCGCCTGAATGGGCGGCTTTTTAAGTTTGAGCTCCTCGTCTTGAGTTCCCCCTAATTTGACTGTACTATTTCGCACCGCAACGAATATCTACTGGAGTTATCGATATGCTAACCATCAACTCTGATGCAAAATTAAAAGACCTGCTTGAGTTCCCTTGTTCATTTACTTACAAGGTAATGGGTCATGCAAAGCCTGAACTTCCAGAGCTTGTTCTTGAAGTTATTCAGCGCCATGCTCCAGGTGACTACAGCCCGACCGTTAAACCAAGTGCTAAGGGCAACTACCACTCTGTGTCAATCAACATTACTGCAACCTCTATCGAGCAGGTTGAGACACTGTACAAAGAGTTAGGTGAAATTGACATCGTACGCATGGTTCTATAATTTTTTGATAGATTAAATTTTTTTTGAAAGCAGCTTTGGCTGCTTTATTTTTATTTATCAAAGAGATAACGAGGCTTTACATCGCTTTCAGTTAAAAATCTGTTACGCAGCGGTAGAGCATCAGGGTTATCCGGTTTATAATCCAAAAACTTTATATATTAGCAACAGGAATTCCCATGCAACACCAACTTGTTGTAAAACGACTTGGCCGCCAAGACTATGAGCCTGTATGGAAGGCGATGCATGAGTTCACCGACCAACGCACAGAAGAAACCCGTGATGAAGTCTGGTTGGTAGAACATAACCCAGTATTTACGCAAGGACAGGCAGGTAAAGCTGAGCACTTGATTAACACTGGCGATATTCCTGTTGTACAAAGTGATCGCGGAGGTCAGGTTACGTATCATGGCCCTGGTCAGTTGGTCGCCTACTTCTTGATCAACCTACGCCGCAAAAAATTAGGTGTACGAGATCTCGTTACCACAATCGAGAACCTCGTGATCAACACGCTAAAAGCATACAATATTGACTCAGCCGCGCGACCTGACGCACCAGGTGTCTACGTTGCCGGTAAGAAAATATGCTCTCTCGGTTTACGCATTCGTAAAGGATGCTCGTTTCATGGTTTAGCCTTGAACGTAAATATGGATTTAACACCGTTTCTGCGTATTAACCCTTGTGGTTATGAAGGTATGGAAATGGTTCAGGTCAGCCAATTTGGCGGCCCAGACAATGTAGAAGCCGTAGAAAAACAATTAATAAAAGAACTCGTTACTTTGCTCGATTATGAGCAAGTAGAATTCAGCACAGAAGCACCTTCTCAAGGTAATAAAGCATGAGCAAACCAATCCAGATGGAAAAAGGCGTTAAATATCGTGACGCCGATAAAATGGCATTGATTCCCGTAAAGAACATGCCTACAGAGCAGAAAGAAGTGCTACGTAAGCCTGATTGGATGAAGATCAAGCTACCAGCCGACAGCCAACGAATTCAAGACATCAAAGCGGCGATGCGTAAGAATAAACTTCACTCCGTATGTGAAGAAGCATCTTGCCCGAACCTAGCGGAATGTTTTAACCACGGTACAGCAACCTTCATGATCTTAGGTGCTATTTGTACTCGTCGTTGTCCTTTCTGTGACGTTGCTCATGGCCGCCCATTACCACCGGAAGCAGAAGAGCCTCAAAAACTGGCGAAAACCATTGCCGATATGAAGCTGAAATACGTCGTAATCACTTCTGTTGACCGTGACGATCTGCGTGACGGCGGTGCACAACACTTTGCCGATTGTAACCGCGAGATCCGTGCGTTAAACCCGCATATTAAGATTGAAACACTGGTTCCTGACTTCCGTGGTCGCATGGATGTAGCGCTTGATCTAATGAAAGACAATCCGCCAGATGTCTTCAACCACAACTTAGAAACCGCGCCACGTCTTTACCGTAAAGCTCGCCCAGGTGCGAACTACAAATGGTCACTTGAGCTCCTTAAGAAGTTCAAAGAGCAGCATCCAGATGTACCGACCAAGTCTGGTTTGATGATGGGCCTTGGTGAAACCAAAGAAGAAATCATCGAAGTACTGAAAGATCTACGCGCACACGGCGTAACGATGCTGACTCTAGGCCAGTATTTAGCGCCAAGCCGTCACCACTTGCCAGTAGAACGTTACGTTCCACCATCTGAGTTTGACGAGCTAAAAGAAGTTGCACTAGAACTTGGCTTCACGCATGCAGCGTGTGGTCCATTTGTGCGCTCTTCTTACCATGCCGATATGCAAGCTCAAGGTATCGAGATTAAATAAGCTCTCGCTTGTTTTGAAAAGCTTGTTTTGAAGAGAAAAGGTTGGCTCAGTGCCAACCTTTTTTGTATCTGGCAAATGATGATAAAAAGCCATTCTACCACCGTCATTCTGAACAGCGAGGTACGAACGTGATTCAGAATCTGTTTTCAGAATACTGAGGATTTTTAGGGAAACTCTGAGTAAAAGAGTGTGCCTCAACAAGATTCCTGATCTCGCCTCGGCTCGTCGGAATGACGTGGTTTGGATATATTGAAAAGGGACAGTGTTGGTAGCCATCCCCTTATCACACACTCTCGCTATATCTCATTCCAAACGCCAGACAAACAAAAAGGCCCTCAAATGAGGACCTTTAGTATATCAATGTTCAAAATAGACGAGTCGAGTTCTAGGAGAACACACGGAGTTTGCGCGAGCAAATGAGTATGTTCGACACCGAAATCGACTCATTCTATGAAGACCGGTTAGGCATAAACCGGTAGACGCTTACAAATTTCTAGCACTTTCTGTTTTGTCGCTTCGATAACTTCTTCGTTGCCGATGTTATCTAGAACGTCACACATCCAGTTTGCTAGCTCTTTTGCATCTTCTTCAGTGAAGCCACGGCGAGTGATCGCTGGCGTACCTACACGAATACCAGACGTTACGAATGGGCTGCGTGGGTCATTTGGTACTGAGTTCTTGTTTACAGTGATGTTTGCTGCACCTAGTGCCGCGTCTGCGTCTTTACCAGTGATATCTTTGTCGATTAGGTCAACAAGGAACAAGTGGTTTTCTGTACCGTTAGATACGATTTTGTAGCCACGCTCTTGGAACTGACCAACCATTGCTTTTGCGTTTTTCACTACGCGAGCTTGATAAGCTTTGAACTCTGGCTCCATCGCTTCTTTGAACGCTACTGCTTTACCAGCGATAACGTGCATTAGAGGGCCACCTTGACCACCAGGGAACACTGCTGAGTTCAATTTCTTGTACATATCTTCGCCAGCATTTGACAAGATAAGACCACCGCGAGGACCTGCTAGTGTTTTGTGCGTCGTTGTTGTTACCACGTGAGCATGCGGTACTGGTGTTGGGTATTCACCGGCGGCGATAAGACCAGCTACGTGCGCCATATCAACAAATAAGTAAGCACCTGCTTTGTCAGCGATTTCACGCATGCGTTTCCAATCAACGATTTGCGAGTAAGCAGAGAAACCACCGATGATCATCTTAGGTTTGTGTTCAAGTGCTAGCTGTTCCATCTCGTCGTAGTTGATTTGACCAGCTTCATCGATACCGTAAGGGATAACGTTGTAGTGCTTACCCGAGAAGTTTACTGGTGAACCGTGAGTTAGGTGACCACCGTGCGCTAGGCTCATGCCTAAAACTGTATCGCCAGGGTTAAGAAGCGCCATGTAAACTGCGCTGTTTGCTTGAGAACCTGAGTGAGGCTGTACGTTAGCGTACTCACAACCAAATAGTTGGCATGCACGCTCAATTGCTAGTGCTTCAGCTTTATCTACGTACTCACAACCGCCGTAGTAACGCTTACCTGGGTAGCCTTCAGCGTATTTGTTCGTTAGCTGAGAACCTTGCGCTTCCATTACACGTGGGCTTGTGTAGTTTTCAGAAGCGATAAGTTCAATGTGTTCTTCCTGGCGAAGAGTTTCTTCCTGGATAGCTGCGAACAGTTCCGCATCGTAATCTGCGATGTTCATATCACGCTTAAGCATCTGTATCTCCTGACTCAGATTAGTACTGAAAGTTGCAAAAAAACTGTTGAATGACCCGACGCAAACGTTTTCGTCACCCTAATGGCGCGCATTCTACATAATTTGATTTAGGTCATAAAGAGAAATTTACAATTTTTCTCATGCAGTTTTTTCATGATGACAAGCAATGTTTATCATGCCAGCATTGCAATCGCATAACGACAATCTATTGCCTGTCAAATTTGTGCTTTACACCCTGTAAAACAGCAATTACATAGGTTTACCGTAAATTTTACCCTCTAGCTACCGAAAAGATCATCTTTTTACTACTATGCACGCCTTATTTATCACTAATGACTGCAACATTGATGGAAAAACACTCATTAAAAGAAGACTGGATAGCGATTCTCACGGGTACCTTTTTAGTAGCTCAAGGCGTTTTCTTTCTCCAATCCGCGAACCTTCTAACGGGAGGCACGACTGGATTGGCTCTGCTTATTAGCCAATTTACACCTTTTACCTTTGGTGTGCTGTACTTTTTAGCAAACAGTCCTTTTTACTTACTAGCATGGAAACGCTTCGGCCGTCATTTCGCCATTAATAGTGCCATTTCTGGCGCGTTGGTTTCTATCTTTGCCGATCATCTTTATTTGCTAATCTCGCTCGAATCGGTAAATGAAGTTTATTGCGCCGTCGCAGGCGGACTTTTAATGGGGCTTGGTATGCTGATCCTATTCCGACATCGCTCCAGCTTGGGTGGCTTTAACGTGCTGTGTTTGTTTATCCAAGACAAATTTGGCATTTCAGTTGGCAAAAGCCAAATGGCAATCGATGCATGTATCCTGTTTGCTTCATTCTTCTTTGTCACACCAGAAGTGATTGGCCTTTCAATTTTGGGGGCGTTTGCACTCAATCTCGTGTTAGCGATGAACCACAAACCGCACCGCTATTCCGTGACCTACGGTTCATAAATTTTTGATAATGATTGAAGCGCGATTTATAAGATTTCGCGCTCCAATCGCTATATAATACTTCGCGATTTCCAAATAGATCGGTACGGTATGCGCGACTTTCTGCAACAAGCTAAACAGACTCACAGTTGTATTGCGATTGGAGAGCTGATCTATAACCCGAAGACACAGACCCTTCATCAAGATGCTATCGCGATTGATCTTGAACCTCGCACCATTGAATTATTAGAACTGCTGTTAACAAGCGTTGGCCACCCACTCTCTGCTGACACCATTATTGAAACCATTTGGCAGAGCAAGTTCATCTCTAAGAATGTGCTCACGAACCGCATTAGCACCTTACGTGCCCTGCTACAGCAGTACTTACCCGAATACGATGCCGCTAAGCTCTTGGTCACTTACCCCCGCAAAGGCTACTTTCTTAACCCTGCCAATATTCGTTTAGTGCCACCAGCGAAAAACCATCGGCGCGTTATCTCAACCCAGGTGGCGAGTAATAAGAACTTCAAGCTGATTTTTGCTTACAGCTTATGTGCCATACTTGCGGTATGTAGCATGACACTCGCAAGCTTGTTATGGCAACGCCAAGAAATCTCAACACAACAAACACGTCATCAACTACTGATTCCCAAAGTCGAGCTACTACTCAACCGTGTCGATTCAATCGGCTCCCAGGCGCGAAAATACCGCATACTGGTCAAAGCCATCTTGCTGCAACAACAGGTCGAATATCCATACACCGACATCGCCAACCAAGATGCTCCCAGTTACTTTCTTGATCCTATCGGTCATACGCCATATTTCCCTGGCGCACGAAACATGCAGACCAGCGACTACGAGCTCAATATCGAGTTAAAAGACGGCACAAAACAGGGCATCTTGAAAGCGCAGATGAACCTTATTTATCCTGCGACGGGCAAGCTGGCGTTTCGCAATGAGTACACACTGCGTTTATCTGCCTTACAATCGGATATTTTCCAAATGCACTCGGATGTCGCGCAATACTTCAATCTGCCTGCACCTTCGGCAAGTTCGTGGCAGCTTTCGAATATTCACAAAAAAATGTTATTCGAGAATGCCTTTTCTAGCCAACCTCTCCGACAATCTGATGAGTTTGCGGCTATAACAACGGCAAGACATCTCGCCTTATACGAGCACGAACATCAAAAGCTGGAAGCGTATTTAACTCAAGTACAATCGTCGTTTGATGTTTTGCCAGATGAGCTGAGCCTCTGGTTAGGTCTATTGCATTTCAAATTAGGTAACTTAGACAGGGCAAAAGCTCTGTTAACGACACCAGATGGCGACTCACGTATCCAAAACGCACTGATTTATACCTTTGTGTCTCACATTGCTTATAAGCAGAACAAACTTGAACAGTTCCGTCTCAACTACATGGAATCACTGGTGGCGCTGCTGCGCGTTTTACCTTCCGAAACCTTGTTTGAGCGTCTTTCTCAATCTGAATCAAAAGAGACTTGCCTCCAACCGTGGAAAACGTTGCATGTTAGTGTGACCGATCAAGAAATCATAAGCCGATGGAAAGCGCTCATTAACGAGTATTGCACTAACGTAGCCAACGAAATAACCCCAAATAAAACAAAGACCTAAATATAAAATTAAGCTTTCATTAACCCCTGTTATCTTTTGTTTTTTGCCCTTTTTCTCTCACTGAACTTAGCATGCTCGCATTCAAGCAACGGCCCAACATGAAGCGCCCTTATCAATCAGGAATGTAAACCATGCTAAACAAAATGACGCTTATCGCAGCAGCAACTCTGGCTCTTTACGGCTGTGGCGGAGGTTCGTCTTCTGGCAGTGCGAATCCAAACAAAGTGCCTCAAGAAAGTTTCGACGTCTCGATTCACAACTCAATCTTCGCTCCCACGCCAAGCACACAGCTAAACTACGCATTTAGCTTGGATGGCCAACCAGAAGGCGACATGAAACTGAGCTTCCAAGCGATGGATCGCGAGCAAATATTGGCAGCATTGGCACAAATCCCAAACAGCGAGGCAATGGTCCAGTTGGTTAATGACTTGGTGAACTACGGCGCCGAACAGTTCTACTATTCAGACGAGCAGTACAACGACGACGAAGAGAGCAATACGCTTTACTTTGTAGGATCAGATGGTGCACTCCATGAAATCACTGACGCTTATTTCATTGGTCATCAGTTTATTGCCATGCTTATGCACAGCAGTCCGATTTTCCGCCTAAACGGTGACGACGTAAAAGAGAAAAGCCCGAATATTGACATCGGTGAAGAAACTATGTCTCTGCAAACCACTCTTACAGGCTACGCAGTTCACAACCTTCTAGACCGTTTTGAAGATCATGAGTGGGTACAAAACCTTCCTATGACAGCATCTTGCCAAGTGGTTTGGCAACAGCAAATCCGAGAGACTGGTGTGCGTAAAGCGTTCTCGATCTCAGGCAAGAAAATTGAAGCGGCATACCTGATGGAAGAGAACATCTACAACCTAAACTGTGATGATATGGACTCAATGGAGTTCGCCACTTCGGCAGAACGTTGGTTTAATCCGAGCTTAGGTCTGATTGAACAAATTGAACTGCTGAAAGTACAACAAGTACAAATCAACGAAGAGAAAGTGCAGCTAACAGCGATTGAAACAAAATAAGCTCGCATTTTTTAGAGATATCTCAATAAAAGAAGGCTTTGGGGAGCACACCAAAGCCTTCATCTCGAACATCAATCTTAGGGGTGATGACACCCGAGTTTATTCTTCTATCAATAAAATACGAGTTTCGTAAGGTCGTAACACTTGATGGTTTGACGCGACTGCGCTCGCTGAGTTTTGATAGTTAGATAGCAAGTTTTTCGCCTTACTCATATCAAAACGTTCTGGCAGAACGCATTCCACCTCTTCAGCATAGTAGTTATTGATACACAGCAGCGTTTGCTTATCGTTCTGACGAGCGTAAGCGAAAATACGTTTGTGCTCTGGCAGCAGGTCCTCGTAACGACCATCGGTGATCACTGGAACCTGTTTACGCAGTTCAATCAGACGCTTGTAAAAGTAGAACACCGAGTTTAAATCGGCAACCGCAGCTTCAGCATTGATTTCAGTGTAATTCTTCGCCACTTCAAGCCAAGGCGTGCCCTCAGTAAAGCCCGCGTGTTTTGCACTGTTCCATTGCATTGGTGTACGTGAGTTATCACGCGACTTCTGTGCCAAGATCGCCATCATATCGTCATGAGATACACCATCACGGTTGACCATGATGTCGTACATGTTAGTACTTTCAACATCACGATATTGGCTGATTTCGGTATAACCCGGGTTGGTCATGCCGATCTCTTCCCCCTGGTAAACATAAGGTGTGCCTTGCATCATGTGCACTGATGCCGCAAGCATCTTGGCAGATTCAACACGGTATTGCTCTTCGTTACCTAATCGGCTGACAACGCGTGGCTGGTCGTGGTTACACCAGAACAACGCCCCCCACCCTTTGCCATTTAAGCCCGTTTGCCAATGATTGAAGATCTGTTTTAACTGAATGAAATCAAACGGCGCTTTGGTCCATTTTTCACCATTTGGATAATCGACTTTCAGATGATGGAAGTTGAACACCATGGATAGCTCTTTGCCGTCTAGCGAAGAATATTGCTGGCAGTGCTCTAGCGTAGTGGAAGACATTTCACCCACCGTCACGCTGCCGTATTTTTGAAACACAGATTCGCTAATCTCTTGAAGGTATTCGTGCACACGTGGACCGTCAGTGTAAAAACGACGACCATCACCAATATCGTCACTTGGAAAATCTTGCTGCTTGGAAATCAGGTTGATAACGTCGAGACGGAAACCATCGACTCCCTTCTCTGCCCAGAAGCTGATGACTTCTTTCACTTCTTCACGCACTACTGGGTTTTCCCAGTTTAAGTCCGCTTGCTCTATAGCAAAAAGGTGCAAATAGTACTGGCCTGTTTTTTCATCCAGCGCCCAAGCGTTGCCACCAAACTTTGATTGCCAGTTGTTTGGTTCAGCACCATCTACCGGATCTTTCCAGATGTAGTAATCACGGTATGGGCTGTTTTTATCACCCAGTGCGGATTGGAACCACTTGTGTTCTGTCGACGTGTGGTTCACTACAATGTCCATGATGATACGAATGCCCAACTGATGCGCTTCTGCTAGCAAAGTATCGAAATCTTGCATAGTGCCGAACTGTGGATTGATCGAGTAGTAATCGGAGATGTCATAACCGTTGTCGATCATTGGCGATTGGTAAACCGGCGTCAGCCAAATCGCATCCACACCAAGATGCTTAAGATAATCCAGCTTAGAAATGATCCCTTTAATGTCGCCCGAGCCTTTACTGCCACTGTCACAAAAGCTTTTTGGGTAAATTTGATAGATGGTTGCGGTTTTCCACCAGCTCTCATCATGCTTGGTCATAGCCATTTCTAACACTCACTTACCAGTAATCGGAAACTTAAAATTTGAAAAGAAAAATAGGCGGAGGCAGCCAAGTCACTGCCTCAAATAGAATTACGCGTTTGCAGGCTCAAGCTCACCTTTGGCTTGTGCACGCTTATAAAGAATTAACGTTAATGCAGCAGGTACCAGCATTGCGACTAACATAGCCAAAGCAAAAATGCCCCAGAACTGCGGTTGGATAGACAAGATGCCCGGCAAACCGCCCACACCGATACCGTTCGCCATTACGCCCGCACTACCACAAATAGCAGCAGCACACGCACTACCGATCATCGCGCTCAGCATTGGGAACTTGTATTTCAAGTTGATGCCGTACATCGCCGGCTCGGTCACACCAAGGTAAGCAGAGATAGCCGCAGGTACTGAGATATCACGCTCGCCATGTTTTTTACTGATGATAATGATGCCGACGACCGCAGACGCTTGAGCAATATTTGAAAGCGCAATCAGAGGCCAAATTGGCGTGCCGCCTAGCTCTTGCATTAATTGAAGGTCAACCGCGTTGGTGGTGTGGTGAATACCAGTAATGACCAATGGCGCGTATAGGAAGCCGAAGATGGTTGAGCCAATCATTGCGAAGTCACCCGTCATGGCTGCTTTTGCTGCGAAAGCAACGCCGTCACCCAACATACGACCGAATGGACCAATGATTGAGTGCGCAAGAATCACAGACACAATGATTGAGACAAACGGCACGACCACTAGGTAAAGGTAAGACGGAATGATGCGTTTTAAGTTGGTTTCAATAAACGCCAGAGCCATACCAGCAAGCATTGCTGGAATCACTTGCGCCTGATAGCCCACTTTTTCGATGGCGAATAAGCCAAAATCCCACACTTCGGGTACTTGCTTACCAATCAGGTAGGCGTTCATCAACTGCGGCGAAACCAATGTTACACCAAGCGTGATACCCAGAATCGGAGTACCGCCGAGCTTTTTCACTGTCGACCAACACACGCCAACTGGTAGGAAGAAGAAGATCGCCTCACCAATCAGCCATAAGAAAGAGTGTACCGTTGCCCAAAACTGGCTGATTTCCGTTAGCGTTTGACCATCAAACATCTTGATGTCGCCAATCACGTTACGGAAACCAAGGATCAGACCACCGGTGATGATCGCTGGTAGCAGTGGTACAAAGATTTCTGCAAGGTGGGAAATACCACGCTCAACGATATTCATGTTTTGACGAGCAGCGTTCTTCGCTTCGTCTTTGCTGGCTTCACTTTTACCCGTCAGTCCGATCAGTACCTTGTAAACTTCATCCACTTCAGTACCGATAACCACTTGGAACTGGCCTGCGTTGGTAAAACAGCCCTTCACCATCGGTAATGCTTCTAACTGTTTCGTATCTGCTTTGTCCGTATCATTTAGAACAAAACGCAAGCGAGTTAAACAGTGACTTACACTGGCAATATTGTCCGGCCCCCCGACCAGCTCAATAAGACGCTCCACGTCTTTACGCGCAATCTTACTCATAATTTTGTCCACCCTGTATTGGATACATTCGATTCATCATTTTGTTTTTATAAATGGGAACATTCCCATTTCTTAATTTTAATATTGCCATTCGAAGACAAAAAACAAAATGGGAACAGTCCCATTAATTGAGAATGATCACAGTATAATTTTAGAGCAGATCGTTTTAGTGTGGATTAACAAACGATAGGCTGTTGAGTAAAGTGAACCACTTCCTCATCACCATTTAATTGATTGATCAGCATGTTAGCGGACTTCTCACCTGCAAGGGTATAACCTGGGTCGACACTAAATACTTTAGGGAAAAGGAAAGAGAGCAATTCATTACCACCAACACCTGTCACAACCACGTCTTCACGGCCTAACTCTTGAAGACGCTTAATCACGCCCAACGCGATAGTGTCACTGGCGCACACGATGGCCTGAGTATCAGATTGAAGGACTTTGTCTACCAACTGATAAGCACTTTCATGGCTCAACTTACCCGTTTGGAAACAAGGTGCAATTTGCTTGCGTTGACACCAAGCTTTATAAGCATTTAGACGAGCTAAGCCAGTGGTTTTGTCTTCAGGATCAACACCAATATAAGCAATGCGAGATAAAGATTGCTGCTCAAGGTGAGACAAAGCCATGTCTATCACACCTTGGTTATCGTAGTTGATCGAGGAAACCATTTGCGTGTCCATCGCGATCACGACGATACGGTTCCCCCACTCCGTCAATGCTCGCTCATCACATCCAGTAAAGCCAAACACGATCACCCCATCGACGTTGCGACGTTTAAGCACATCCAAATGTTCATTGGTTTTATCGCGATCGAATTGGCTCTCCATGATCACCGCATCATAACCAGCGGAATACAAAGCATTGAGCATGGTACCAACGGCGCGATTTTCTGATGGTGAATCTAAACGGGAGATGATAACCCCAATAACTTTTTGGCTGCCGCCACGCATTGATTGCGCCGACTTTGATGGGACGTAGCCTGATTCACGAATGATTTGCTCAACCTTCTCTCGCGTTTGGGGTTTCACTTTTGGATCGTTAGTAAGCACACGGCTTACTGTCGATTTGCCCACGCCTGCCAATTTTGCGATATCAAGAATGGTGAGTTTTTTGCTCATAAGTGTTCAGATTAAAAGAAGGAATCAAACAAAAGGGAAGCAGTGGCTTCCCTTATCTCAGTCAGTAATGAAGATTACTTGTTTAAGTACGCAGGCACATCTGCAATGCTATCTAATACTACCGTTGCAATGGCTTCGCCCTGTTCCGTTACTGGCTTACCAGTGCGAACCAAAATCTTAGTGCCAACGCCTGCCGCTTCTGCTGCCATCATGTCTTCAGCTTTATCGCCGATCATCACAGATTTCTCCATGTCGATCTTCAAGAAGTCACGCGCAGAAATGAACATGCCTGGTTTTGGCTTACGGCACTCACAATCTTGCTTGTACTCGCCAATGCCATGTTCTGGATGATGTGGACAGTAATAGATACCATCGAACTCAACACCATTATCAGCAAAGTTCCAATCCATCCATTGAGTCAGAGACAAGAAACGGTCTTCACTGAATTTACCGCGTGCGATGCCCGATTGATTCGTCACTAACACTAGAAGGTAGCCTTTATCTTTTAGCGCTTTCGTCGCTTCAAATACACCATCAATGTACTCAAAATCATGTTCGTCATGAACGTAGCCGTGGTCAACGTTTATCACGCCATCACGATCGATAAAAACAGCAGGTTTTGCCAAAACGTATTTCTCTATTAACTCGGTTTAATCAGATTATTACATACCTTATAAACTTCAACACTATCTAATTCATTCTTGGCCTCGACAAAACGGTTGATTTGTTGGGCAAGAATCGGTAAATCTGAGGGTGCCCTGCCGTCTACCTCCTGCTTATTATCTATACATCTTCGTTTCAAAACAGAACATCCATACATTTAGACGTCTAGACGTAAAAATATCTATTGACTTCATTCTGCTTAACCCATAGCATCAACTGAAAATTGAGATAAAGCTCAACATTAAGTTCTGTCAAAGGCCGTTTTTGACAGCGAAGTTCCCCGTATCTTTGGGCAGGTTGAAACATGATAGAAATAAAAAACGTCAATAAAGTGTTCTACCAAGGCAGTAAGGAAATCCTTGCCCTGAAAGACATTAACCTACACATCGACAAAGGCACCATCTTTGGTGTTATCGGTTCATCAGGTGCTGGTAAAAGTACGCTGATCCGCTGTGTCAACATGCTAGAAGCACCGACCTCTGGTTCCATCATCGTTGATGGTGTGGATCTAACCAAACTCAGTAAAAAACAACTAGTCGAAACACGCCGTAACATTGGCATGATCTTCCAGCACTTTAACCTGCTTTCGTCTCGTACTGTGTTTGATAATGTGGCATTACCCCTAGAACTGGCAGGTAAAGACAAATCGCAAATCACAACAAAAGTAACTGAGTTGCTAAAGCTTGTAGGCTTAGCCGACAAACACGAGAGCTACCCATCTAACTTAAGTGGCGGACAAAAACAGCGTGTGGCAATTGCTCGTGCATTGGCATCCGATCCTAGCGTGCTGCTTTGTGATGAGGCCACTAGCGCACTAGATCCAGCAACAACTCAATCTATCCTTGAGTTATTGAAAGAGATCAACCGCAAACTCAACATCACGATTTTACTTATCACTCACGAAATGGAAGTCGTAAAAAGCATCTGTCACGAAGTAGCAATCATCGGTGGTGGTGAGTTGGTGGAAAAAGGCACCGTTGGCGATATTTTTGCGCACCCTAAGACAGAGCTGGCACACCAATTCATTCGCTCAACGCTGGATCTTTCCATTCCTGAAGATTACCAAGCACGTCTGCAAGCAGAGCGTGTTGATGGCAGCTACCCGTTGGTTCGCTTAGAGTTTACTGGCGCAACCGTCGATGCACCGTTAATGTCGCAAATTTCTCGTAAATACAATATTGATGTGAGTATTTTGAGTTCCGACCTTGATTACGCTGGTGGCGTGAAATTCGGCATGATGGTCGCAGAGCTATTTGGTAACGAAGAAGATGACAACGCAGCTCTTGAATACCTGCGTAAGCACAACGTAAAAGTAGAGGTACTTGGTTATGTCCTTTAATACGATTTCTGAATGGCTGAGTTTAAACAGCAAACTACTTTTAGGTGCAACGTGGGAAACGCTTTACATGGTTGCGGTTGCCGGATTAGTCGGCTTTGCTGTGGGTATTCCATTAGGCGTAATCCTCCATATTACTAAGAAAGGCGGCCTACTTGAAAACACCAAACTAAATAGCGGCTTAGGCGCTATCGTTAACATTGGTCGTTCTGTGCCATTCCTCGTACTGATGGTTGCGATTATTCCAGTGACAAAAATGCTGGTTGGAACCTTTATCGGTACAACCGCAGCAATCGTCCCACTGACTATTGGCGCCATTCCTTTTGTCGCTCGTCTTATTGAAGGTGCTTTATTAGAAGTACCGACAGGCTTGGTGGAAGCTGCGCAGTCAATGGGGGCGACACCAACACAGATCATAACAAAAGTTCTACTACCTGAAGCAATGCCGACTATTGTTAACTCAGTAACGATTACCTTGGTCACTCTCGTTAGCTACTCAGCTATGGCGGGTACGGTAGGCGGCGGCGGCCTAGGCGACGTAGCCATCCGTTACGGTTTCCACCGCTACGATGTAACTATCATGGCCGTGACTGTCGTGATGTTGATTGTTCTAGTACAGATTATTCAGTCTATCGGTGACGCAGTGGTGCGCCGTGTAGACCACAGATAAGCATCAAAAATACAAATTATAAGGAGATAAAGATGAAATTTAGCCTTAAAGGTCTTTTGACTGTAGCAACAGCCGCCTCTGCTCTTGCTCTAGCGGGTTGCAGCGACAAAGAAGTAGACGTAAACAAAGTAAAAGTTGGCGTTATTGCTGGTGCTGAAGCACAAGTAGCCGAAGTTGCCGCTAAAGTAGCAAAAGAGAAATACAACCTAGACGTTGAGCTAGTAACATTTACCGATTACGTAACACCAAACGCCGCTCTGGATGATGGTTCAGTAGACGCGAATGCGTTCCAGCACAAACCATACCTAGACCAACAAGTGAAAGACCGCGGCTACAAACTGGCTATCGCGGGTAACTCATTCGTTTACCCTATTGCTGGTTACTCAAAGCAAGTAAAATCAATTGATGAAATTCAAGATGGCGCACGCATCGCAGTACCAAACGACCCAACTAACCTAGGTCGCTCACTACTGCTTCTTGAGCAGCAAGGTTTAATTACGCTACGTGATGGCGTTGGTCTACTCGCTACAGTACGTGACATCGTAGGCAACCCTAAAAATATCGAAATCATTGAACTAGAAGCCCCACAGCTTCCACGTTCACTGGATGACGTAACGCTATCTATCATCAACACCACTTACGCAAGCTCTATCGACCTATCGCCAGAGCGTGACGGCGTGTTCGTTGAAGATAAAGACTCACCATACGTAAACCTAATTGTCGCTCGCGAAGAAAATGTTAATGCGCAAAACGTACAAAACTTCGTAAAAGCTTACCAAACGGAAGAAGTTTACGAAGCGGCAAAAGAGCTGTTCAAAGGCGGTGTTGTGAAAGGTTGGTAATCCCACTTTTCAAAACATGACTGAAAACAACGTTCTAAACACAAAAGGGCTGATGTGAAAACATCAGCCCTTTCTATTTGTCTATCTACCCATTTAAGTAGCTTCAATTCGCTACTTAAGATGGTCCCAAGAGATATTCGACACGATTCGGCAGTCATCACACTTAAAATGAAATATGTCATGTAGTGGCTCATCGAGTAGCCACTCGCCATCGCATTTTGGACACTTGCGCGCTTTCTCGCTCTCCAGCGACTGACCACCGACACGATACTGGTAATAGTACGTAGGGATCTTCGTGATGTATTCGATACGGCCACGTAAGTCCCAACCTCGGCGAAACAGCACACTATCCACATCGCAAATTTCGTGCAGCGCCGCATGTTCCGCTCGGCAGCCCCCTGCCATTTGGATTTCATCACACGCTTGCCACTCAGTCTGCCACTTAATGACGGCTTTATGGTCTCCATTAAGTGTTGGCTCATTACGATACAAAGGAATTGGCAACAGGGTTTCACCACTTCGCAAAGGCGAACACGTATGAACATAAGTCGTGTACAACACTTGCCAGCTAGGTGTCTCTTCTTCGGCTGCTTGTTCTGAATTCAAATCACGCCCCAGCATACGCATTTTCGGTGCAAGCAAAGACGCATCCGACAAACGGTTCATGCACACTTTGACGAAATCTGAGTGATAACGTGGATGCAAGCTGTCTTGTTCTGGGCAAACAACACGAACGAAAAATTCACCTTCTCCCATCACTATCGGAAATTCACGACCTAATACTTGGCCGTTGTAACGCAGAGCATCCATCAAGCCATTAATGGCTTTGTCTACCGCGCTGACGGTGGTGTTATCAAAACACTCAAACTGCAACTCAACAACATACATACTTAGACGGCAGCCTCTAACTTATTCAAGAACTCAACCAATGAATCTGCCAATACATCACGTTTAGAGGTGCCCAAACGCTCTAGAATCACATTGCCAGTGAGGTTACAAATAGAAATCACATCCATTTCCTCACCTGTCGCTGCGATAAATACTGTTGGTTTAAGTTTCAAGCGGCGCTGCGTCACCAAATGACCAAGAATATTTTCTTGTAGACGCACGAAATCATCATCGCTCCAGACTTGCAGCAGCGTCAACGAATTACCTTGCCAAGTTGCCTCCATATCGGCGCAGTATTGAGAACCATAAAAGGCTTTAACATCATCTTGCAGTGACAACTCAATCGCATTTTCCACATTGGTGAAATCGGCCATTTCATCACGTGCGACCGCTTTCCAAAGCACCTTTCCATCACGCTTCTCTTCGACACAAGGAGAAACAAGCTCTGCAAGCTCTTCACTGCTTGGCAACTCATTGTGCTTAGCTTGCCAAGCTTGTTGGTAGCGCAGGCTGAACTCTTGTAGCGCCTGAGTAACGTTTTGGGTCATGAAGGTCTCCTCATTCCTTATTTATCAGATAGCCGTACTTGCCTGATGGCAATTGACCAGCGGATTCAGTAAAATTCTCGCCATTCTAATCGAAAACGACCACAAAGTATGAGCAAATATTCTGACGCTAAAGAGCTTGCTGGCCTCACACTAGGTAAAACGACCGAGTATGCGAACCAGTATGACCCAAGCTTGCTGCAACCAGTCCCTCGCAGCCTGAACCGAGATGACCTTCAGTTAGGCGATACTCTGCCTTTCATGGGGCACGACATTTGGACGCTGTATGAACTGTCTTGGTTAAATAGTAAAGGTTTACCACAAGTGGCCGTTGGCGAAGTATACATTCCAGCCACCAGCGCAAACTTGATTGAATCGAAGTCTTTCAAACTGTACTTAAACAGCTACAACCAAACCCGCTTTGCAAGCTGGGAAGAAGTGACTGAGCGTTTAACACAAGACCTGTCTGAATGCGCAGGTGAAAAGGTGCTGGTTGAGGTGAATCCAGTGACTCACTATACCAATCAACCTATCGTGACAATGGACGGTGAATGTATTGATGACCAAGACATTGACATCACCAGTTACGATTTTGATGCCGATTTGCTTGAAGGTGCGGCAGGTAAAATACAAGTTGAAGAGGTGCTACATAGCCACCTATTGAAATCAAACTGTTTGATCACTAACCAACCCGACTGGGGCAGTGTAGAAATTCGCTACCAAGGCGCAAAAATAGATCGTGAGAAGCTGTTACGTTACTTAGTGTCTTTCCGCGAGCACAATGAGTTCCACGAACAGTGTGTAGAGCGTATTTTTACGGATCTAATGAAATACTGCCAACCAAGCAAACTGACCGTATTTGCCCGCTATACGCGCCGTGGAGGCTTGGATATCAACCCTTACCGCTCAACGGAACAAGATAAGCCAGCTCACAATCACCGTATGGCTCGTCAGTAAGCGCATAGGCAACAGAAATAAGTTCGGCAATCTAAAGGGTTGCCGGACGTTTTTATTGTCCAAGCATGTTACTATATCAAATGGCTTCAACCCGCATTTAAACGGCTAATTGAGGCTTTTCGCCGTTATCGCCATATCTAAAAACAGTTCGAGGGAACGAAAGGATGTTTTGGGACAGTTCGCGTCTATTCAAATTGATTGGCTTTCTTTGCTTGCTGTTTGTACAGCCACTTCATGCTACCATTTTATCGTCCGCGTTACTCAACGAAGCACAACAATTGGCGGAAATAGAGCCATCACAAGCAAAACAAGCGGCAACCAACTATTTGTCACAGCGTGAACTAACAGAACGCAAAGAAAGTGACAGCCCTTCAGCCATGTCTCGCGACGAAACAGATCGTAGCGTTCGCACACCAAGCAGCACCATCGAAGCGCACAAGATTATCGCTCAGGCAGATTACGCCATGGGTAATGTTCGTTCGGCTATCGAGCACCTAAATAAAGCGGAACGCTTAGCGCAAGAATATCAATTGCCGTACATGGACTTAGATCTCCAGCTGATGCGCAACCAAATGATTTGGATGTACGACGAAAACTACTCAAAAGCGGAAGACACGCTTAACCAAATTGAACAACAGCTCGATGAAGCCGATGCCGTATTACAACGCACCGACAGTGTTCGCTACCGACTAGTGATGCAAAGAGCACTCCTCGCTTCACATAGTGGCGATATCATTAAAGCGGAAAACTTGTACTCTGAAGCAAAGACCATGCTTGACGATAGCCGCTCTGAGTTAGCCTTGATCGACTACTACACAGCCGTCGGCGAGTTTTACCTCAATAGCAAGAAATACAATTTGGCTTTGTCAGAGCTGCTATACGGTTATTGGCAATCTATTGAAAGTAACAGTGGTGCAAGGTTAGCAAAAGTGAATCGCCTTTTGGCTAGGCTCTTCCAGGAGCGACGAGTGTACGACAAAGCGATCGAATACTTATCTCAAGCCGCAGATTTTTATGACTCTTACCCTAGCTCTCCGATCCTAGCGGACGTCCTAGAGCAAATGGGCGACATCTACTTTTATCAGGGTAAGTTTAACCTTGCGTTAGTGCATTACTTCAACGTGCTTGACCATGAAAGTACCAGTAAGAACATCAATAGAATCATTAAAATTCGCTTAAGCTTGGCGGCTACCTACCTACAACTCTATAACTACGCGCTAGCAGAGCAGTACTTAGACCGCTCTAAAGAGCTTTTAGAATACACCAATATTCCTAAGCTTGAAGCAAAGGCTGCCCTGCTTCAGTCAGGTCTGGCTTATCATCAAAATGACAGTAAAGACGTCATTACTAATGCAAAGCTGGCGTTAGCGCTTGCTGAAAAGTCACCTGAAAATAACAACTTCATTAAGCAGCAGTCATACCGTTTACTTGGGTTGGGTTACGAGCAGGCAGGCGAATACAAACTTTCTCTGCAAGCTTATAAAAAATACACCAACCTCGTTCGTCTAGAACAAAAGCAGCTTAACCAAATCAGTGAAGATGCGTTCCGTCAGCAAAAAGAATTTGCCGAACAAACCATCCATTACATCGGTCAATCAGAACGCTTAGAGCAAGTGGAAAGAGAGCATCGTAAATTCCAGAAAATCTCATTTGCATTGTTTATTACTGTATTGGTCATGTTTTTGTTCATTATGCGCCGCGGTGTCATTATGCAGCGCCAAGCAAGTGAAATCGAAAAACTGCGTAACGACCTCTTCACCCACTCTCGCTCTCGTTTACGTAACTTGCGTATGCTGAATGTTAAGCTTTCTCGCTCATTGAAAAAGTCGAGCGAAACTTTCGAGCAATGGCAAATGGGTGAATTGATCCACGAACCACTTAATGATCGCCTACGCTTTGTTATGATCGATTTGCCATTCTTACGAAGCATGTACGTCCATAACGGCTATAAGGCAGGTCTAGAACTAGAACGGGCATTTGGCGACTTCCTTGCGGAAAAAATAGAAAAACCGTCGCGTCTTTACCATTTCTCAGATGCGAACTTACTCTACATAGAACCGAACGCTGACCGTGATGCTTCTGCCGAAGTCATGTTCGAAAAATTCCAGACTTGGGTGGATGAGTTCGCACAGCAGCACAACGTCAATCGTATTATTCGTATGGGCATCAGCGATTATCCGTTCTTACCCCGAGCCTACACTGCAATTAACGATGAGGAATTACTCGATCTGTTATTGCTTGCTACTCACATCGCACGAGAAGTCAGCTTGAAGGATAAGCAAAGCCACTGGGTGTTCTTAAAAGCCATCGATAATGCGCCTGCTGCTAGCTTTGCAACAGGTAACATAAGAACTGCCTGTCAACATGCCATTAGCCAAGGCCTGATCAAGATCCATTCGTCCTACAAGAATGAGGACGACATCAAGAAAATATTAAAAAATGGATAATTAAACGCCTGTTGAACGTAATAACTAATGACGCTATAAAGTTTTTTGTTATTATCAGATAATTGTCAGTAGTACATGGACTTAACCGTAGTCACTTCATGGGAATCTTGGAATCCGATATTCAGTCGCAGCTGCATCAGCTGAGTTGTCAACTTGACCAACTCAGACTGACTCATCGTGATACTTCACTCAAATTCAAACGTGAACAACAAGTTCTTAAACGCGTTGTGGCATCATTGTCTTCAGCTTGCCAGGGTTCGAATACTCAGGTATCCAACTACCTATTTGAAATCCAACAAGAGCTGCAACATCAAAAAGATATCAGCACTCTTATCCCGCGTTTAGCGGTATTAGAGAGGATGCTCAAACAGCAGTCGAAGACGATGGATAAACAGAACGGTTACCTTGACGAACAAATCAAGCACAGTGGTGAAACACTGCAACGTGTCACTGGCTTACCTGCGCAGTTAAAACGTGAACTACGGAACCTGATGAGTTTCTCTGAAGTTCACGCCAGCAATAAAGCTGATCAAGCCACTAAGCTACTGAGTATTTACGAACGCGCTCTGAAAATCATCACGTCTAATTCACGTCTACATCTTAGTGAATTTGAAAACAATCCCGACAGATCTCAGCTTGAGTGCTTAGCCAGCGACCTCCAACATACTATTACAGAGCTGGATTTCGAAGGAGAATCAGGCGATAGATTGCTGGATATTCGCGCTAAGTTGCTCCTTGGCGTGAGTGCCGAGTCTCTCATTGAGCTTACGCTCTCAACGCTGAAATTGGTTGTCGAAGCAACAAAGTTCGAGCGCGAGGCGTCTAGCCAATTCCTTGATCAGCTGAACACTTCTCTCGCAAGTAACCTAAAAACCGTTCATCAGAACGTCGACCAGCATCATACCTACTTTGAACACCGCCAAGAGCTCAACACAGAAATGAACAGCTTGGTTGAATTAAGCCAAAAGTCACTTAATCAAGCTCAAGATATCGCGGTTGTGAAAAAAGAAATCACGCCTCTTCTCGAAAAAATGGCGTCGCTGACAGAGCGACTGAAAATGACGGAAGAGCGAGAGCAAGCGCTGCAAGAACGGTTGAGTTACAGTAAGAACCAACTCGAAGCGGTATTTGAAACTACGCAAGATTATCGTCGACGCTTAGATGACCAAGCTCAGCGTATGTTGCTCGACCCGCTGACTAAAGTTTATAACCGCACTGCATTTAACGATCGACTAGAGCTAGAGTATCGCCGTTGGATTCGCTCTCAGCAAAACCTTCGTGTTGTGCTATTTGATGTAGACAACTTCAAAGCGGTGAATGATAGCTATGGTTATACGGCTGGCGATAAAGCGCTGAAGATCATCGCTCGTACTATTAACAAGCGCGTATCAGAAACGGAAACAGTAGCTCGCTTTGGTGGCGAGGAGTTTATTCTACTCGTCCCGGAACAATCTGAAGAATACACACTGGATCTGATTAAGCATATCCAGCGTGATATTAGCCAATTACCCTTTAAGTTCCGTGAGCAAAATATCATGATTACCTTAGCTGCTGTATCGACGTCTTTCAAAGAGTCCGATACGCCAGAGTATGTGCTCGATCGTCTTGGCAAGATGCTTGCGGACGCTAAAAAACGTGGAACAAACCAGCTTAACTGGAGCTAAGATTCGTACAAAAAGCGAGCAAACAAACCAAATTTGGTGCAATCTACGCTTTATAACCACCCATTTTCAACGAGTTATCACATTTCTTCCCTTTTAGTCTGCTAAGCTGTAAAAACCCAAGTCACTTCAAGATGATGTATTTATAAAAGGCAAATGTATCATCTTGAGGTTGCTTGGGAGTTGATAACCATAAAACCAAATCGGCCAACTACCTTTCATCAAACCATACGTATAACACCAAAAAGGTAAGTTGGTACTTTCCCTCAAATTAATGCAACACAAGGAGGCGTTATGATTACCCATATAAGCCCCGCTGGTAGCATGGACTTGCTATCTCAACTAGAAGTAGAGCGCTTAAAGAACACAGCCTCGAGTGAACTTTATCAGCTGTACCGTAATTGCACATTAGCGGTGTTGAACTCCGGTAGCCATACCGATAACTCGAAAGAACTGCTCGATAAATACCAATCGTTTGATGTCAACGTCGTGCGTCGTGAGCGTGGTATTAAGCTTGAACTGACTAATCCGCCAGAGCACGCTTTTGTTGACGGCGAAATAATTAAAGGTATCCAAGAGCATCTGTTCTCCGTATTGCGTGATATCGTTTACGTAAACATGCATTTGGCAGACGCCCAGCGGCTCAACCTTACTAACCCAATTCACATTACGAACCTCGTGTTCGGCATTCTTCGTAATGCCAGAGCATTAACTCCAGGTATCGCACCGAATCTTGTCGTATGTTGGGGTGGTCACTCTATCAATGGAGTGGAGTATCAGTACACACGTGAAGTGGGTAACGAACTGGGCCTGCGTGAACTTAACATCTGTACAGGTTGCGGCCCTGGCGCAATGGAAGGGCCGATGAAAGGTGCAGCGATTGGGCACGCAAAGCAACGTTATACTCAGCAACGTTATCTTGGTTTAACCGAGCCCTCGATTATTGCGGCCGAGCCACCAAACCCAATAGTAAATGAACTGGTCATCATGCCCGACATCGAAAAGCGCTTGGAAGCCTTCGTCCGTATGGCTCATGGTATCGTTATTTTCCCAGGTGGCCCGGGCACAGCGGAAGAGCTACTGTACATTCTTGGCATCATGATGCACCCGGATAACGCCGATCAGCCAATGCCTATCGTATTAACAGGACCAAAAGAGAGTGAAGAGTACTTCCGCTCTATTGATGAGTTCATTCGCGACACACTTGGTGAGGAAGGGCAAAAGCACTACGAGATCATCATTGACGACCCGGCAGAAGTCGCTCGTATTATGAAACGCTCCATGGACTCGGTACGCCTTCACCGAAAAGAGAAAGGCGATGCGTACAGCTTTAACTGGTCATTGAAAATTGAGCCAAACTTCCAACTGCCATTCGAGCCTACTCATGAGTCGATGGAACAATTGGATTTAAGCCTAGATCAAGAACCGCAAGTTTTAGCGGCCAACTTGCGTCAAGCCTTCTCTGGCATAGTGGCAGGTAACGTAAAGGCTGAAGGCATTCGAGAAATAGAACGTAGAGGGCCTTTCACCATTCATGGCGACGCAGTCCTCATGAAAAAACTCGATAAGTTGCTAAAAGACTTTGTCGAACAGCACCGAATGAAATTACCTGGCGGTTCAGACTACGAACCGTGTTATCGAATCGCTCACCCGGAAATTGGTGGTCGATAGTCAGGCTAGCATTCGTTACACTAGGGGCATTACGCCCCTTTTTTATTGCTAAGTCATTATGTCTATTCATCTTGTTATCATTGATGCCCTAAACCTGATCCGCCGAGTGCACTCAGCACAACCAGATCCAACCGACATAGCAAGAACCATAACCACAACGCAAAGAACCCTCACTCGCATTCTGTCAGAGGCCAACCCGACACACATCATCGCGGTTTTTGATCACCACGAACAAGACAGAGGTTGGCGCGCTGAAATTCTCCCTGACTATAAGCAAAACCGAAAACCAATGCCTCAGCCACTACTGCAAGGGTTAGATGCGATTCAACAAGCGTGGTGGGAGCAAGGTATTGATTCATTGCTGTCTGAAGGCGATGAAGCAGATGATTTGGTTGCTACACTCGCAACGAAAGTGGCCAGCCATGGTGAAAAAGTCACCATCGTTTCCACAGACAAAGGTTACTGCCAGCTACTTTCCCCTACCCTACAAATCCGTGATTATTTCCAACACCGTTGGTTAGATGAACCATTTCTCGAAAAAGAGTTCGGCGTAAAACCAAGTCAACTAGCGGATTACTGGGGATTAACAGGGATAAGCTCTAGCCAGGTTCCGGGCGTACCTGGAATTGGCCCGAAAGCAGCGAAAGAGATTCTCACTCAGTTTGAGAGTATTGAAGCAGCCTACGCTAGTGAAGATCTCGTACCGAAATACCGTAAAAAATTGGATGAGCACATTGAATCTGCTCGTTTATGTAAACGCGTCGCCGCTTTAAAGTGCGATATCGAACTAGGCTTTAACTTGCAAGATATTCGCTTTTTAGGGCCAAACAAAGCGGAGTAGTGCCCGATGGTAGTTTCACACCATGAAACCCTCAGATATTAAAAAAGCGCCATTTGAAGGCGCTTTTTCTATCCTAATCACTATCCCCAAAAGACTCAGGGAATAAAGTTAGTAAGGTGAAATATTCGACAGACATTGGATATGAATCGTGATCTCTTCACGATCATGATACAAATGTTTAGCTTGTAGCTTGAACTTTACCTTATTATCAATGAGGAACTGCTTGAGATTTTCAAGGTCTTGCAGCACTTCGTCATAACGCCCTTTCATTGGCAGCTTAAGGTTAAAGATGGCCTCTTTTGCCCAACCTTTTAACAGCCACTGTCCCATCAGGTGAGCAACACGAGCTGGCTTTTCCACCATGTCACAAACAATCCATGTTACGTTCTTGCGGTCTGGTTCGAACTTAAAACCATCCACCATATGGTGCTTGATCTGGCCAGTTTCCATCAAACTGTCTGCCATCATGCCGTTATCAACGCAGTGAACGAACATTGAGCGCTTCACTAATTGGTACGTCCAACCGCCTGGACATGCACCTAAATCCACACCCCACATACCTGGTGCCAAACGCTCATCCCACTCTTCACGTGGAATAAAGACATGAAATGCTTCTTCCAGTTTAAGTGTTGAACGACTTGGAGCGTCTGCTGGGAATTTAAGGCGAGGGATACCCATGAAGAACTGTGAGTTGTTGTCAGTGTAAGAGTAACCAACGTAACAGTGGCCAGGCTCAACAAAGCAAATGTGCAGTACTGGTTTTTTCGCGTTATCTTTGTTCAGCATTAAGCCTTTGCCGCGCAACGCTTGACGCATTGGGACGGTAAACTTACGGCAGAATTTCAGTAACTCTTTCGCTTCATTTGTATCTGGCGTTTCAATTCTCAAATCACCACAACGAGGGAATGCTTCGATGTCTGCTAGTTCATTCAAAATTGGACTAATTCGGTCATCACTTGGCAACGATTGAAACTCAGCTGCTACCGCAAACATTTGTCGAGCAAAAATTAAAGACTTAAAGTCTAAACCTCTCGCAAGTTTGTCGGCATCTCCATCTTGGTAACACTCGAAGACAACATAACCTGAGTTTCTCTTCACACGAGGGAAGCCATACACTTCCAACTG
>NZ_JAWOVZ010000030.1:0-43483 GCF_033340175.1 Vibrio sp. 1557
TGGTGATTTCTCCAATTGATTTTCCGGTGTAGCGGTTTCCGACGTCTCGGAAAACCAAGTAGTTCTCTCAAAGTTACCTCTATTAACGACACCAAATTCAGAAGCTTTAGAAAAAAGTTTAAAAAAATAACATTGCGAGATTTAGCTAATAAAATTGAAGAAAAGTAAGAAAAAGTGCTCAAGTTTCCACAAATCGAGCCGAGAGGGCTAAATTGTATAGAAAATCAGCAAAAGGAAACAATTAAAGGTAAGTTCGCAGACGATAGACGTGAAGATTAGAAAAGAAAAAGCCCCTTTTCCTTTGAGAGAACTGGGGCTAGGTTGGTCGCCAGAGCCTATGTGGAGATCAAGAGAAATGAACACATTTCCGGCATACCGAGTGCAACTTTACATTGAAAATGATTGGCAGGTGAGAGATGAGAGAGCCGCTCATTCTATTGTAAAGCTGCTTGCCAAAAGCCTGCATTCCCATCCACGTCTGAATGTATTGAGTACAGGCTAAGTAAACTACTGCAATAGTGACATTGCAGAGTTTGGCAACTGTTTCGCTTGAGCAAGAATCGATGTACCTGCTTGTTGCAAAATTTGTGCTTTGGTCATTTGCGTGGTTTCTTTCGCAAAATCTGTATCTTTAATTCGGCTGTTCGATGCGTCAACGTTTTCTTGGATGTTTGCCAAGTTGTTGATGCTGTGACTCAGACGGTTTTGCTTCGCACCTAAGTCTGCACGTTGCGAGTCTACGTATTTCAGTGCCGAATCCAGCACAGAAATCGCGTTTTGAGAACCTTGTACCGTGGTCATATCAATATCTTGTACTGACGTTCTGATAGGTTCATCACTCAGGCCAAGCTCAGATGCTAATCCACCAGAAATAGAAATCTCACCCTGAACGTTTGGATGCGCGACAAAAACTTGCAACTTGCCATCTTCACTTACAGACGCATTAATCATATCAGACTGACCATTAATGTAAGTGGCAAGCTCTTCGATGTCGTCGCCCGCTTTGGCATTAATGTTGATTTCTAGATCATCAACATTGCCGTCTTCGTCTTCACCCATACCTGGTAGCGTGATCTTCAAGTCAGATTTAGCTGGGTCAACGCTCCAGTTTTTATCTTTACCGTTCTCAGATAAGAAGGTCACACCGCCCATGCGAGTATCGTCCGCACGAATGCTGGTGAGTCCCATGATCATGGCTTCACCTGAGCTCGCACCAATCTGGAATGCTGCTTCACCGAATGAGCCGTTCAATAGACGACGACCACCAAATGAAGTGGTTTCTGCAATACGGTTTAGCTCGTCAATCAATGCCATTGACTCTTCGTTGATCGCCTGACGCTCAGCTGGAGAGTTAGTACCGTTCGATGATTGAATCGCAAGGTCACGCATTCGTTGCATGACAGAGGTTGCCTCATTCATCGCACCTTCAGCGGTTTGTGCAATCGAGATACCATCGTTCGCGTTACGCATTGCGACATCTAGGCCACGAGACTGTGCAGTTAAGCGGTTAGAGATCTGTAGACCTGCCGCATCATCTTTTGCACTGTTAATCTTATGTCCTGAAGATAAGCGCTCCATCGACGTGTTTAATTCATCAGTCGCTTTGTTTAGGTAACGCTGCGCGGTCATCGCGGAGACGTTAGTACTAACTGTTACAGCCATTTTGCTCTCCTGTTGAGTTCGCAAGCTTTTGCGAAGCGGCCAGCTTTACTCTCATTTGGATAAGCACTGACCGTAAAAGTTACTTGCTAAATCTGCCTTAAACGCAGGGTTTAGAATCTCTAAATCTGTTCTGATATTTTCAATACAATTTGTGTGCCAACTTGCGTAAATTATTTAACTACTTTTAAAAGAATCAAATAAACAATAAGTTAGCTTTATCATTAAGCTATTTCCGGTTTGTCAGACTCATCTTAGCCCAAGGGTATTGAACGCTGCCCTGTTGCCGCCCGACTTGCCTCCCGCATCATTGCCGCTTTGGGTAAAATCGTGCCGCATGACATCTCAGACTCTCAGGTTACGTCGACTTATCGCGCTTAAGGCTTTGCACATAAGGCATCAAAATCAGACAATGTGTATGAGTGTCATACTAGATGTAGTTAAACAACGTTAGATCTTTGGTCTTACCGAATGCTTGTTGCGATGCCTGTAACGCTCGCGAGTTTTCACTGAACTCGATCACGGCTTTAGAGTAATCCAAGTCCTCAAAGTTGCTCTTCGCTTTTGCCAGAGACAAATTAAAGTCTTCATGATTTTGCTCTTGGATATCCAGCGTACTCAATCGAGCACCGGCATCTGTACGCGCTTTATTCAAATGGATAAAAGCAGCGTGGAATTCTTCTGTCATTTGGTGCAATTTGGCGGTCGCCGACGTATCCGAAACCGATTTGTCTGACCATGCCATTGCATCCTTGAAGGTATCGAAAATGCTGAACTCTGCCCGCTTTTCGATCTCAATGCTGTCACCAGGCGTAATTTGGCCTTTTACGTGCACTTTCAGGCCTTTGTATTCAATCCCTTTCTCTGGAGAAAACTCATCGGCATCCACTACTTTGCCGTTACGCTCTAATTGGTAACCAAATTTGCCGTTATTCATATCGACAAATGTCACGCGATACGCCGCATCATCCTTCGCGTCAACGTTAGTGGCTTTGTTTAGCAACAGCTCAGAGCCGTTTTGTAGATCGTAATTCGGCTGATAGTCGCCAAATGGGTTTGGTATCTCCATAAACAGCTTGCTGCCAGGATCGTTCATTGGCATCTCAAGCATGCTGGAGACTTTCATTTTGCGCTGATAATCGTCCCCAGCGTATTGAACACTACCGTCTTTATCGCGATAGAATGGTTGGCTTTTTGGCTTAGTACCCGCAAACACGTAGTTACCAGATTCATCTTGCGAGTTCACTAAGTTAAGGAAATTGTTCGCAATCTCTTCTAACTCACGCTTCTTTGCTTGTCGGTCTTCAGCAGAAAAGGCACCGTTAATCATCTCCATCGTTAAGCGCTTCGACTCGTCGGCAAAATTCTCCGCATTGGCGATATTAACTTCGTGGTTTTCTAGACGATTACGCACCAACACTATAGAGCTAAGATATTGTTGTAGCTGCTCTTGTTGCTGACTAATGTTTTGGATGTAATGCGCAGCGAGGGGGTCGTCACTAGGTTTCAGTAACTTTTTCCCTGAAGCAAGTTGCTCTTGGTTGTGGTGAACCTTATTCTCTTGACGACGCAGATCATTTTGTACGGACTGATAGTTATGGAAACTAGAAATTCGGGTTAGCACTTATCTCTTCTCCTTACCTCAGTTGTAAAATGGTATTGAAGGTATCATTCGCCGCTTGCATCACACGTGATGAAGCCATGTACGCTTGTTGAAACTTCATCATGTTGGCCGCTTCTTCATCGAGGTTAACACCAGAAATAGAAGCAACGCGCTCTTGCGCCGCTTCATGCTCTAAACGAGCGACGGAGGCTAAACGGTTTGCTGTAGAAGACTTCAGTCCAACTTCGGTATTGAGGTTATGATAAACATCGATCAAGGTACTGGATTTTCCATCCATCATCTTGTCTGTTTGGATCTTCTGCATTTTTCTCAAGTTGCCGTTACCACCTTCAGAAGGCACCAAGTTTGCGGTGAATTTATCATTCATCAGTGCGCCTTCGCTCAACTCAAACACGGTTGCATCGCCGTTTTTATACAGCGGATGACTTTTCGGCACTGATATTTCAATCTTCGGGTTATCTTTATCTAACGGGTATGAGTATTTGTCCGATAGTAAATTACCCTTGTTATCCGTGATCTTTAACCACGGCTTATCATGCTTCTCGTCGGCTGGTTGTACGGTAACCTCAAACTCTTTAACATCCCCCGCCTCACGAATTTTAAACTTGGCGTTACCTTGGGCAAAAGTGGTTGAGGCTTCATAACTTTGTGCGGCAATAGCTTTTGCATCATTGGTTTCCATCTTTATGATGGCTGCACCACTTCTCGTTGGGCGGAGCAATACGCGCTCACCGGCGGCAAGGCCTTCACCAATTTGCACTTTCATACCATCCAGAACAAATGACGAATCCGAACGGTCGATGTTCAACGACATTTGCTCACCTTTCGGTGTTGTCACGCTGTATTGATCGCCATCATAACGCAGCGAATATTCACCACCTTTGATCGCGGAAATGTCCTCGATGTAAACCGCAACATCAGCTTGGGAGTCAGGCGCAGCAAAAACTCGAGATTTTGCCACTAGCTCAGAGTTCACGTCGGTAAATACGTCTTTACCTATCTTACCGTTGAGATCCAGACCTTGAGATTGCAGCTGATTAATTTTGTAGGAGAAGCCCGTTGCTAAACGGCCCATTTCATCTTGCAGTTGTGGGATGTGTTTGTCGCGCATTTCAAGTAAAGCGCCGATTTTGCCATCCATATCATCAGACTTGATCGCTTTAATGCCATTTCCTTCCACCATTGCTAATCGTCTTTGATGAACATCCGGATAGCCATCGATCATTTTGAGCTGGCTTGCTTCCGTGCCAGAAACAAGAGTGTGTCCATTGCCGATATGAACATTAAACCCTTCCGCATTTTTGCGTGGGGTTACGGTAACTTTGGTGTACTCTGACAGCTCAGTAACCAGCTTTTCATGCTGATCCATCAGGTCATTATGTGGGCCGGGGGTGCGCATCATCAGTCGATGAATATCGCGAATTTCCAACGCAAGTTGGTTAACGCGCTCAATGCCCATATCCAATTTTTTATTGGTGACATCAGATTGCAGTCGAACGGTTTCGTGGAAATCATTTAATGTATCAGAGAAGATTTTCGCCTTTTCCAATACCACTTTTCGTGCCCCTAAATCGTTCGGGGTATCTGCCATGGTTTTTACCGCATCGAACCACTCATTCAGGTTCTCGGGAATTTTCTTCGATGCTACGGAGCTCAACATGCTAGAGAGCATATCAAGATTGTCTTGGGTATCCGTTTTGTTGGCATTGTTGGTCGACGACAGGTTCAGTTCATTCACGGCAAACTGATCCCACGAGCGGCGAACATTTTCCACATGCACACCCATGCCGTAGGTAGAACCACCAAACATGCGCGGATCATTCGTGCCTTGGATAACAGACTGACGGCTATAACCCTCTGTATTAACATTAGAAATGTTATGACCAGTGGTGTTTAATTGTCTCTGAGCAGTAAGCACACTTTGAGTACCTACATTCAGAAGATCTGACGCCATACATGCCCCCGAAAACGAAATATAAATCGGCAAAACCGATCACCTAGACACATTAAAAGCAAAAGATGTGCCAAGTGATAGAAAGGCGTAGATATTCAGATAAAGTGAAGGCTTGCACTATGGCAAGCCTTCGAGAACGTCATAAATTGGCGCAGAGACATTACATACTTTCGATTTTATCCTTCACCTGCAGGACTTTATCTGCGTAGTTCGGATCGGTCGCGTAACCCGCACTGTGGATACCGCGAATAAACGACTCTGAATTCCCGCGTTGCTGCAATGCTGTCTCGTAACGTGGGTTGTCATTCAAAAATCGTACAAAGTCATTAAAGCTGTCTTCGTAACTTGAGTAGGAGCGAAACGCTGCCGTCTCTTTCACTGGCGTGTTATCGTGGAACTCTAAAGTTTGAGTCGTCACTTTGTCACCCTGCCAGCTTCGATCTGCTTTGATATTAAATAAGTTGTTGCTGCTGCCACGCGCGTTCTTCACGACCTTTTGCCCCCACCCCGTTTCCAAAGCGGCTTGCGCAAGTAGCAGAGATGGCTCGACTCCTAGGGCTTTCGCAGCTTTCTCCGCGTATGGCTTCATCGAGTTAACAAAGGATTCTGGTGAATCGAATCGAGTGGGTTCATTGCTTGGTCGAGATAGTTGACCAGATTCAATCAAGCGCTGTTCAATCTCGCGCGCTTTTTTCGGGTCAACACGACGATATTCCGCAGCATTGTTTGCCGCATCACGCATAGCCGTTTCTTTTTTGTCGTTCCCTTGCCCAGCCGTTAATTGCTTAACAATCATATCGGCCAGTCCCATTGAACCAGACGAACTCAATTCGCTCGCCATCTGTTCATCCAACATTTGTCGGTAGAACTTCTCGTTTTGGCTGTTCATCATGTTGGACTCAAAGCCCTCATTGGCTTCTCGCATGGATTTCAACATCATGGAGGTGAAAATAGATTCGAACTGACGAGCTGCTGCACGCAGTGCTTCTTGCTCGCCATCTTTACCTTCCTTCACTGCTTTTTGACGCAAGGTATCCAGCGAACTGATGTCATGAATAAAACCAATGTCGTTAGGATTGTTCATTATACCTACCTCCTAACCATTAAATGATGATCAACTGGCCTTCAATGGCACCAGCTTGTTTCAATGCTTGCAAGATAGCCATCAAATCCGACGGCGCTGCGCCGACTTGATTCACTGCACGGACCAAGTCATCCAACGTTAAGCCTGGCTCAAACTTAAACATCTTGCCCTGCTCTTCGCTGACTTCGATATCCGAGTCTGGTACGACAACGGTTTGCCCACCAGAAAAGCCGTTAGGTTGGCTAACATTCAGGTTTTCTTTGATCGCAACCGTCATGCCGCCATGCGTTACTGCTGCAGGTTTAAGACGCACATGCTTACCAACTACGATGGTGCCCGTTCGTGAGTTAACGATGATTTTGGCTGCACCATCTGCTGGGTCGAACTCTAGGTTTTCGATTGCCGATAAGAACGCAACACGCTGGCTGACGTCACGAGGAGCACGCACGCGCACTGATGTCGCGTCAACAGCGCTCGCCATTTGTGGGCCAAGGAAGTTGTTTACAGCATCCGCCATACGTTGAGCCGTTGTGAAGTCTGACTCAAGCAAGTTGAACGTGATGTAATCACCACGACCAAATGGGTTTGGAATTTCTCGCTCTACTGTCGCACCACTAGAGATAAGACCAACGGTTGGATTGTTACCTACGATTTTAGAACCGTCAGCGCCTTCAGCACTGAAGCCGCTCACTACTAAGTTACCTTGAGCAACCGCGTAAACTTGACCGTCGAGACCTTTGAGGAACGTTTGCAGCAAGGTGCCACCACGCAAACTTTTAGCACTTCCGATGGAAGAGACAGTCACGTCCACTTGCTGACCCGGTTTAGAGAAAGGCGGCAATTCGGCCGTAACCATGACTGCGGCAACGTTTTTAATTTTTGGCTTTGTGCCCGGCGGCATCTGAATGCCGAAGTTTTGCAGCATGGCGGCGAAACTTTGCTCTGTAAACGGGTTCGCTTCACCCGTACCAGGTAAGCCTGAAACCAAACCATAACCCACGAGTTGGTTGCTTCGTACACCTGCCACTTGCGCGACGTCTTTGATACGTGCGGCTTGGGCTACGGTAGAAAACAGAGCAACGCTCATCAGTACTAAAAGGAGTTTTTTCATGCTTACTTATCTCTTGCAGTCAAATTGCCGTCAGCACGGCGTGTTATAGCGCTACATTAAAGAATCGTGCCAAGAAGCCTGGCTCTTGCATATCTTGTTGCAAACCAGTGCCAGAGTACTGAATTCTTGCGTTAGAAACGCGATTTGATGCAATGGTGTTGTCGAAATTAATATCATCCGGACGAATAGTGCCACTTAAACGTATGTACTCATCACCCGTATTTAGCGTCATCCACTTCTCACCGCGGATCACGAGGTTGCCGTTTGCCAGTACTTCGATCACCTCAACAGTGATGTAACCACTGATGCTGTTGCTCTGCTTTGCAGAAGAGTCACCTGCAAATGAGTTGGAGTTGTTTAAGTCATAAGAGAAATTATATTTTCCGCCAATTTGCAGCTCTTCTCCGCCCACTTGAAGCGGGTCCATTTGCGCTTCATTGGTTTTCGATAAATCGGCATTTGCGCTTTTCGTCGCACTGGTTGTCTCATCCAGTGTTACGGTAATAATGTCGCCAATACCACGTGGTTTAGAATCGTCGTATAGGTCGGTAATGTGCTCGGCGCTAAACAACGAACCTGTTGCAGCAGCGTAATGCTCAGGCTTGTTTTTCGGATGAATTGGAGCCCAAGCAGGGTCGCCAGCAACCGGATCACTTCTACCACGTAAAGTATCTACAATACCGCTGCTCTCTTCTTTCGATTTATCGCCTTCTACTGCGTCGACCACAGTGGTTGCTTGTGTCACTTCATCCGTTTCAATCGGTTCCAACATGGCACATCCCGACATCGTAGCAATCAAAGCGAGTAGGCAAATACGTTTCATCGTGAGCTCCTCAAATCTTGCTCTTAATCGTTACAATTGCTGGTTAACGAAGCTCATCATTTTATCGACTGACGAGATCACTTTTGAGTTCATTTCGTAAACGCGCTGGGCTTCGATCATGTTGACCAACTCTTCCGTTACATTCACGTTGGACGCTTCCAGCATGGATTGACGAATTTCACCCAAACCGTCCAAACCTGGAACACCCTCTTGTGGATCGCCACTGGCACCCGTTGGTAAGTAAAGGTTCTGACCAATTGGCTCTAGGCCACCCGGGTTAACAAAATCTGTAATGGTTAACTGACCAACGACTTGGTTGTCTTGCTGCCCTCGGACGCGAACCGACACTTCACCATCCGTACCGACAGTAATAGAAATCGCATCTTCTGGAATCACAATTTCAGGCTCTACAGGGTAGCCAGAACCCGACGTGACTAACGTGCCTTCACCATTTAGCGTGAACTGACCGTTACGGGTATAACCGATGTTGCCGTCCGGCAATGTCACTTGAAAAAAGCCGTCGCCTTCCACCATCATGTCCAGTGCGTTGGTCGTTGTCTGTGCATTGCCGTGCGTGTGCACTTTTTGCGTCGCAACCACTTTAGAACCCGCACCTAGCATCAAGCCACTTGGCAGTTCCGTGTTCTGAGATGACTGGCCGCCAGGCTGGTTGATGTTCTGATAGAACAGATCTTCGAATACTGCACGGCTCTTTTTGTAGCCGACAGTAGAGGCGTTCGCCAAGTTGTTCGAAATCGTGGCAATGTTGGTTTGTTGGGCGTCTAGACCTGTTTTACTTACCCATAGTGCTGGATGCATAGTGAACCTCTAACTCTGTTAACTCATACGAAGCAGTGAATCTGAAGATTTATCCATTTCTTCAGCTGTGCTCATCATCTTGACTTGCATTTCAAACTGACGTTGTAAGTCAATCAATGCGGTCATTTCACCTACGGCATTCACGTTACTGCCTTCTATCGCTCCCGTCTGGAGACTAACAGTCGCGTCTGCTTCGTAAGGTTGGTTTGGAGTTTTATGGCGAAATAAGCCATTGGTGTCTTTAAACAAGCTTTGATCATTAGGCTTAACGAGTTTAATGCGATCAACCGCTTGGAATTCTTCTGCCGGGGCACCTTGAGGAAGTACAGAGATGGTGCCATCCCGACCGATTTCAATTTTGGAGAGAGGGATAGGCAAAGTAATCGGCGCGTCGTTTTCACCCAGCACCAAATGACCACTTGCGTTGGTAAGCATGCCATTTTGATCGACTTTTAGGTTGCCGTTACGGGTCAACCCTTCTTTCCCTGTATGATCGAGTACCGATATCCAACCGCTGCCTTCAATCGTCACATCCAGATCACGCCCTGTTGTAATCACGCTACCTTGAGCAAAGTTATGCCCTGGACGCTCTGTCATGCTGAATACACGTGAAGGATGGCCTTCACCATAAGCCTGCATTGAGCGAGCCTGTGCTAAATCAGCCCGAAATCCGGTCGTGCTTACGTTAGCCAAGTTATTAGCGCGCAATTGTAGTGCCTGCATATTTTGCTTGGCGCCACTCATTGCGAGAAACAGTGCGCGATCCATAAATTACTCCAAAAAATCTCTCTGTACACGGAGTAAAAAGCAATAGTTATGCCAAAACAAAAATAGACTTATTAATCAATACTTTGAATTAAAAATCAACAATGAAAAGAGGTCAATAGAGGCAGAAAACTGTAACGAGAGGCAAGGTTTTGATCCATACGGCGGCAACAGCGGCAAATCGTAGATCAAAGCATGCTTAGCCTGAGTGAGGTGTATTCAGGCTAAGCATCAGATGAATGTCATGATGAAAATGAACAAAGCGGCAATTACTAAGAAGCAATCACACGCCATTGCTTACTCAAGCAGAGTATCGAATGACCCAGCTAGTGCTCTAGCGGATCTGTAAGATATTCTGTTGTAGTTGGTTGTGTACTTCTAGCGAACGTGAGTTTGCTTGGAAGTTACGCTGAGCAGAGATCAGGTCCACCAACTCCTGCGTCATATCAATGTTTGACTGTTCCAGCATACCGTTATTGATGGTGCCGAAAGAGCCTTTATTTGATTCACCCCAGATCTTGTCACCAGAGAACTGCGTTGAATCCCATTGAGTGCCGCCTTTCTTATCCAGACCTTGCTCGTTTGGAACACGTACGAGAGCAACACGACCCAATGTAACGTTTTCACCGTTTGAGTAAGTTCCCAATACGCTGCCGTTTTCATCGAAGTCAACTTTGGTTAGGAAGCCCGTCGTTGCACCGTCTTCGTCAAACTTAGTCAGTTCGAACGGAGCCGCAAACTGTGTTGCTGAGCCTAAGCCGAAGTTAAGCGTCTGCGCAGGATCGGCACCATTCATATCGACTGGTGTCGTGTTCGTCGCCGGATCGCCCAGAGCCACAGAAGTGATTGGCTGACCATTGTTCAAGCTCGCCAACGTACCATCGTTGTTGAACTTCATGGTATGCCCCACATGACCTGTTGGCGTTTGCGCATCACCAGCCGCAACATTTAAAGGCTTTTCACCTTCTTTATCTGTCACGGTGTAGTAAGTGTTCCATGTATTTGGCTGAGTCTGATCTTTCAAGTAATACGTCGTTAGCTTGTAAGACTGACCCATCGAGTCATAAATTGTCGAAGAGGTTGAACGGTTGTATGTATCTGGGTCTGAAAAATCAAACTGCGTTGGATCTTTCAAATCGCCGTTCGCTGGCAAGTTCACACCCACTTCAATGTTTGCTGTTTGTTTTGGCTTACCAAATTCAGCAGGAATATTGATGGGTTGTGGCTCGTATGAAGAAACCTCACCAGAGCTTGGGTCCACTTGGTAACCTAATAAGAACTCGTCGTTCGCGGTCACCATGTAGTTTTCTTTATTTAAGTGAAATGCACCATTACGTGTCAGTTCATTCTGTTGTGGAGTTAGACGCTCTTTCGCTACAGCGAAAAAACCTGTCCCCGAAACACGCAAATCCATTGGGTTGTTGGTGTAAATGCTAGAGCCTTCATGGAACTGCTGTGCCACTTGGCTTGCTTGCGCACCACCACCCGGTGTGGTTTTTGCGTTAGTAAATAAAGAGTTAGAGTAGACATCAGCAAACTCAGCACGGGACTCTTTAAAGCCGTAAGTGTTGGCGTTCGCAATGTTGTTACTGGTGGTGTTCAAATCCAGTTGGGCGGCGGACAAACCGCTTAAAGATACATATGACATTCCAAAATCTCCTAATCTAGCGAGCTATGACTACGCTTTGCCGACTTCCAATACTTCTGCAAGTCGAACTGGCGATTCAAAACCAGCCAGATTGAGTAATACGTTTCCGTCACCTTTGCCAAGCAATACGCTGTTTACGTTGGCGTATGTCGATACTGGGAACTCTTGCGACTCCCCTTCAACTAAGCCAGACGCTTTCACTTTGTATTTGCCAGCTGGCAGTGGATTTCCGCTTTCATCTTTACCGTCCCAAAGCACACGCGTGTCGCCGGCTGGTTTCGCCCCTACCTCAAAGGTACGAACCAGTTGGCCAGCTTCATCCTCTACACGAACAAACAGATTATCGATAGATTGTGAAAGCTTAACCATTGCCGCCATTGGTGCGTCGTCCTGCTTCACACCTGCTGCTCCTGGGACCAATACGTCACGCCCTACCAAAGAGGAAGCTTGTAACGCTTGATTTGATGTCATTGACGAATTCAAACTCTCAAACTGAGTGTTCATCTTGCCAATGCCATCAACGGTCGCAAATGAAGCCATTTGCGCAATCATCTGGTCATTACTTACCGGCTTAAAAGGGTCTTGCTGAGACAGTTGCTTCGTGAGCAATGATAAGAAGTCTTCCTGTTTTAGGTCCTGCTTACCCGTGCTCTCTTCCGCTTTCTTGTTACTCTCTTGTAGACTTTTAAGCTGGTCGATATAGGACAAGCCGCTTTGACCAACGTTGTTAATTCCGGCCATACGCTACCCCCTTATCCTTATTGACCCATCTGCAGCGTACGCAGCAGCATTTGTTTACTAGAATCAGCGACCTGTACATTAGTTTGGTATGCACGAGAAGCTGAAATCATGTTTGCCATTTCTTCCATTACATTGACGTTAGGCTTGTAAATGTAGCCTTCTTCGTTTGCAAGGGGATGGTCTGGGTTGTACTCCGCACTCAGCGGTTTATCACTTTCTACAATACCCATCACTTTCACTGGCACCGTATCACCGCCACGCATGGCGTTACTTAACTCTGCACCAAACACTGCATGACGCGCTTTGTAAGTGTCTTTCGCAGAGCTGCTGACACTGTCGGCGTTCGCCAAGTTGCTTGAGGTAGTATTCAGACGAACGGATTCAGCGCTCATTGCGGAACCTGTCACATTGAAAACGTTAAATAAGCTCATCTAAATTATTCCCCTTTGATTGCTTTGGTTAAGTTCTTGAATTTGCTGCCTAGAAAGTCGAGTGATGCTTGGTGTCTGATTTGGTTTTGCATAAACAAGTTACGCTCTAAATCCAAGTCTACCGTGTTGCCATCTCCCGTATCTGGTTGCGTAGGAAGACGATATAACTTGTCCCCAACCAACGTTGTAGTGGCAGGAATATGCCGACCATCTGTGCGACTAAGACCAATGCTTGCCCCAGATGTTGCCGCTTGCAATTCCTTCGCAAAGTCTAAACCTCTTGCTTTGTAACCAGGCGTGTTTGCTTGTGCGATGTTGGTGGAAATCACCTCTGCATTGCGCTCACGTACGCCCACCGTGTGCTGGTGGATGCCTAGTGCATTGTCAAAAGATATAGCCATGTTTGCCTCTACAATTAAGAACTGACCGTGATTGATAACCAAAAAGCAATTAGCATGCCAAAACCTAAAGCATTACACCAACCTAGTGGTTACCGTGAATTGAAATAGCAATAAGTGAGCCAAAGTAACTGGAATGTCATGTCGTATCACTTTGTTCACTTAATAAAGATACACCGTGTTGAGGGCACAAGGCAAAAACGCGCTTCAACTAATTGAGTGATACATGAAGCGCTCGGCGCAGAAAGGTAACAAACAAAAAAGCCTGACACGAAGTCAGGCTTTTCTATCAATGAAGAGATACCGCTATTTAAGCTTGTAAATGATGCCCGGATTACAGCGCACCATTTCAAATTTATCAGTCAGACCAGTTAGCGACTCTGATGCCCCTAACAGCAAGTAGCCACCAGGGTTTAAACTGCTCGCCATTTGGTTAAGCACTTTAGATTTCATTTCTGGAGAAAAGTAAATCAATACGTTACGACAGAAAATGATGTCGAACTTACCCATCAGTGCGTAACTGTCCATCAAGTTTTGTGGACGAAAGTTCACCAAACGCTTGACGTTATCTTTGACTTTCATGCGACCACCGTCCGCATTTTCAAAGAAGGTGCGACGACGTTCTGGTGAAAGCCCGCGACCCAAAGCCAAGTTGTCGTACACCCCTGCACGACACATCTCGAGCATACTTGCCGAAATATCTGTGGCTGTAATGGACACGTTTGGTAACAAGCCCGGCTTGCGCTGTTGCGTTTCCAGGATCGTCATTGCAATAGAATACGGTTCTTGGCCCGATGAACTGGCAGCAGACCAGATCTTAATTGGGCGCTT
Organism: Vibrio sp. 1557; assembly: GCF_033340175.1. Lineage (NCBI taxonomy): Bacteria > Pseudomonadati > Pseudomonadota > Gammaproteobacteria > Vibrionales > Vibrionaceae > Vibrio > Vibrio sp. 1557. The sequence continues at coordinate 13,889 of NZ_JAWOVZ010000030.1, forward strand.
GCTTGCCGCTACTTCTGGCAATAATTTGTCAGCTAAAACCGTGAACGGATAAGTATCTCGAAACCACAAGGTTTCGTTAGTCGTCATCGCATCCACAGCGGCGACTCGTAATTCTCGATTACGCCCTGTAACAACATCACGTAGCAAATCTGATAACGATGCGAGCTTAAACTTCGTCACTAAAGGACTCAGTCGGCTACGCACGAGGTATTGCTTGCTATCACCTAACACGATGCCACATTGCGATTCTAGAAAACGGCTAAAGTCACGATACTCTTGATCACTGATTGTAATAGCAGTCATTAATGTCTCTTTTATTGTGTTAATGCAGATTTAACCGCGTTACCCAACTCATCTGGGTTAAATTTCGCAATGAAGGTGTTGGCACCTACACGCTCAACCATAGCTTGGTTGAATACACCACTTAATGAAGAATGGAGGATAACATAAAGGTCTTTCAAATCGGCATGTCTGCGAATTTCAGCCGTTAAGGTATAGCCGTCCATTTCTGGCATTTCAATATCGGAAATAACCAACGAAATTTGATCGTAGATATTGCCTTCTTGAGCCATTTCAATCAACTTATTGTACGCTTCTTTGCCGTCTTTGACAGATACGACCTCAAAACCGATGGATGTAATCGCACGCTCTACCTGTTTACGCGCGACCGTCGAGTCATCAGCAATCAGTATGCGGCGTACAATAGGCTTTTCTTGTTCTGCTTGTGCGATTTCTTCGCCAATAGCGGAATCCATCGTTTCATCAACTGGCGCAATTTCTGCCAGGATTTTTTCAACGTCAAGGATTTCAACCAGCTCATTGTCAATGTTTGTCACGGCAGTCAAGTAGTGCGCTTTACCTGCACCGTCTGGCGGTGGCAAAATCGCTTCCCAATGCATATTGATAATACGCTCAACCGATGATACCAAAAATGCTTGGATCGTACGGTTAAATTCTGCAATAACAACAAAACATTTATCTAAATCAGTGGTTGGGCGGCCACCAATTGCCAGGCTCAAATCAATAACGGACACGGTATGGCCGCGGATATGAGCGATACCTTTAACCAGAGGGTGTAGATTTGGCATTGAAGTCAGCTTAGGGCACTGTAGTACTTCTTTCACTTTGAATACGTTAATGCCGTAGCGCTGTCGGCCCATCAGTCGAAAGGTCAATAATTCCAATCGGTTCTGACCGACGAGTTGCGTACGCTGATTCACCGAGTCAAGAATCCCCGTCATATGCTCATCTCCATCTCAAACTTTTTGTTTTTAAATGATACTCTACCACTGGCAAGCACGATACCAGGGAGACAGTATGGCGTATTTCACTTTCACTTCGACACCATTGACTATGACAATATGTAGAGCGCTAATTACAAAGTACGCTAAGTCTATCGGCATTTTGCTCAGTATGTTTAGCTTTTTTGTTCATTCAGCTTCAGATAATCAGATCGAGCAAATAAAAACAGCAGCAGAACAACATATTCTTGCTACGGTTGATCAGCCTGATGGTGGCGAGCTATCTGTTAATGCGGCAGAGATCGACTCGAGAATAAAAGCAACGGATTGCCCTGTTCCATTAGATACATCTGCCTCTTCCACCAGCAGCACGAGAAGTAACATCAATGTGTTAGTGGAATGCCAACCGGATGACTGGAAAGTCTATGTCCCTGTGAGGATCTCGGTATCAGTACCAATGATCGTCGCGACACGAACATTAGGGAGAGGAGAAATCGTCAGCGCATCGGATGTTACCACTTCCATGATCGAGCTACAGCGCTTTCGTAAAGATGGATTTTCTAGCTACGATCAAGTGGTTGGGGCAAAGCTAAAGCGTAATGTTCGTTTAGGCGATGTCGTAGAGAGAAATGATGTTTGTGTGGTATGCCGAAATGAAAAGGTCATTATCAAAGCGGTGAATTCTGGCATGACGATCACAACGCAAGGCACAGCATTGCAGGATGGTTCAGCTGGCGATCAAGTAAGAGTGAAAAATGATAAGTCACAACGTATAATAGAAGGCATAGTGACTGACATTGCGGAAATCACTGTTAATTTTTAATACCCACTGGTAGCGTGTTTAAACTGATCAATAAAAATGCAAAAAATGACTAAAGTTATTTTTGCGCTGGTCGATAGTCTGGATACCAGTATTACGATACAAGGCAAAGGTTAAACATGGCAGGTATAGATAATATACGTTCAGGGCAAATGATGACGACAACAAGTCGTGCTCCTACACGTAACGATTCCAATGCTACCAGCACGACAGAATCAAAAAAGGCGCCAGCGCAACAAGACGCAGTATCACTCAGCCAGCAAAGTAAAGCCGTCAGTAAACTCCAGAAGGATATGGCAGCTTCTCCGGCATATGACAGCGCCAAAGTTGCAGCAATCAAAGAAGCTATCACAAACGGTTCATACAAAGTCGATCCTGAAAAATTGGCTGACAACATGATTAAGTTTGAAAACGAATTGCAAGGCAAAAGCTAACTGGTTTAGGCCGAAGGTAAGTGTTTTATGGCAGCATTAGTCGATCTCGTTAATTTCCAGCTAGAAAATGCTAAGGCACTTTCCGCTGTTTTACGCCAAGAAACACAAGCAATCACGGCGCGTGTCTCTACCGAGATTGAGAACATTGCCAAACAGAAGATGACGCTCATTGATCAGCTCAGAACAACTGATCAGCGAATCGCCTCTCACCCGCACGTCAATCAACTTACTGAAGATGAGCACCTAAGTCAGGTTGTTGCTCAGATCCAATCGATCGTCCTCGACTGTCAACAAGTTAACCAAGTAAATGGCGAATCGCTTAGTCGCGCACAGCTGAGCTTCAATAAACTCAACAACATGCTTCAGCGAACTCATGGCAAAGTTGGCATGACCTACAATGCGGGCGGAAAAACCCACACCATCTCGACGCTTGGCACCAATATAAAAGCTTAAACGTCACTCTTACCCTCAATTCCCGCGCTCACGTAGATATAAAAAAGCGACTCATTGTTACCAATCAGCCGCTCAAAAAGATTATCTGTCTAGTGAAATGGTTTAAAACAAGGTTTGCTGACGCTTCTCAGGCACCTGCTGAACTTCTCCATAATCACGTAGCTTATCCATCTTACGGATATCCAGGCGCAGCTCAGTCACATAACTGTCTTCAACAAGATAACTACGCACAACTTCTGCACCACGAATTACACCATCGACGGCACCAGTGGTGCTTTCAATACCCAAACGCTGGTCTTGCAGCTCTGCACGTCCACTAACACGCATGCCATAAACTTGCTCTGCTAGCTCACGATAAGCATCAATTTTTGATGCGCGCATTGCTCGTACACGCTTTTCTTCAACTGTGCGGCCTGTTTGCTCACTGACGCTGGCATAACCCACCGCCACTAAGATTTCATCTTGACGCATCTGTTGTAATGGCTGACACCCAACCAATATCAGTGTGGCAACAATAAATAATAACTTCTTCATGCTTCTATCCTATGGACGGAGAATCACAGTGTACGGCTGACGAATAGTAGGGTCAGAACGAATCAACACACCATCTTGTGTGCGGATGCTATTTAACGTATCTAAGTCACGCCCAATACGGTCAGCCGGAAGGAAACCTTGCGCTGTCGCTACAACTACACGGCTTTGCATGCCAACCACGCGTGCATTGACAAGCACTCCGCCCTCTTGGCGCAGCATTGTTCCGGTCAGTACATACTGAATTTGCTGCTCTTGAGCTAAATCTTGCCAATCACGACTTAAAGCAAAATCGCCCTGCTGCGTCACTTGAATAGAGCCCGTAGTTTTGAAATCAACCACTTTAAACCCTCGGCGCTGAAACTGATGGATAAAACCTTCAGAGACCGAGTTACCTAACCAGTTTGTTGCATCCATATTTTGTAGATCAACAAACGAGGTAATCGCAATCGGTGTCCGCGCTGATACTGCCACATTAGAAACCATCAGGTCTTCTGTCATGCTCTCAATGAAAAAGTCCATCGTATGACGCGGACTATCCATCAGCATGAACTGGCTTCCCGAGTACGGTTCTTTACCATTGTAAATCGGTGAGTACGCGCACGATGTCAGAAGCGTCATCATCGATGCGGCGACAAGCCACTTTTTCATGGTTTGATTCTCCAGATAATCTTAGGTGATACCGTTCTTTATTAATTCCTTTCCAAGAAAGTGAATATTGGAACAGTCTTTGCTTTTCTTTGTTTGCCTAACGAAGAAAAACCCACCAAACTTCACTGAATTTGTTAAAGCAATATTTATACCCGAACGGTTGTAACCAATGAAAAAAATATTAAACAGTCTGTTTTCAATCACTTTAGTGATGCTTGTGCCTTTTAAGGTAATGGCATCTTGGTATGAAGTCACAGGCGTTGCCACCATCGTTTCTTCAGAAGAGACGGCAAGGCTCCATGCGTTGGAAGACGCGCTGTTCAAAGCCGTCAATTTTTCGGGCGCAGATATTGGCAGTATTAGCAACTTGATGCCGCTGTTAGAAGAAAGCCGCAACGAATACCAGTTTACCAATCATGAAGTCCGTTACATTTTGGTCGAATCTGAACGCAAACGTCGCGGTAAAGTCGAGGTAAAAATCCGCGTTGATATTTATCCATCGGCAACGGGTTGCCACACCGATCAATACAAAAAGACAATGCTGGTCGGCAATATTGAGGTCGCATCACCACAACAAGCAGTGATGGGACAAATTTATCAAGTTGGTGACGATTTTAGCCACGTAGTGAACCGTCAACTTGATCAAACCTCACGCAGCTTTGTGTCTGTTGGTACAACGGACTACTCAATAAGCAGCAACTATCCTGCTCGCACTCAAATGATCGCGCAAGACAATGGCGCACAATACATCATTGGAGGGGTCATCACCGATCTCACTGCAACGGTCGAATCTCAACTATTGCAAGATGACATCATCAATCGTCAGTTTGCGTTAGAAATGAAAGTATTTGATGGTAAAACTGGCCATGAAATCTTCAACAAAGCCTACCGTGAGGTCGCGCGTTGGCCATTTGCTAAGACGAGTCAAGTGGACACTCGTAGTGCACGTTTTTGGGCATCGACCTATGGCGAGATGATGCTTCGCGTTAGTCGCAATATTATGTTGGATCTGGAGTCGGAGCTATCTTGCAAAATTACACTGCCAGAGGTTGTGGCAGTCTTCGGTAATACCGTAACGATGGATCTCGGCCGTATGCACGGCGTAAAAGAGGGAGACAAATTGCAGCTTTGGCACACCGCGTCGTTTATCGACCAAAATGGATTGCCAAGAAACAAAGTCTCGCAAAGCGAAATTACATTAACGGTATCACGCATATACGAACACGAAGCGGAACTGACGATTGATCAGCCAAATTTAGCATCTAGCGTTCAAATTGGCGACGTAATGAACAAGATCCTATAAAAGCAAACATTAAGTCTTGAGATATGCTCACTTTTGAATATCATAGGCAGCGCATCTTATTTGATTATACCAATGACCGTAGCGAATCGTTCAACGTGATGCTGATACAGATCTGGTAGATTGCTAGATTTGAACTCAGTAAAACAGTGCAATGAACTGCAACTATTGGTATTACGCCCCCATGGCACAGCTGGATAGCGCAGTCCCCTCCTAAGGGACAGGTCGTAGGTTCGAATCCTACTGGGGGCGCCATATCATAGCCTTAGCTCCCACTTGAGCTAAGGCTTTTTTGTATCTTCAATTTCAAGCCTCGCACTGCTCCCCCTAGTACACCGTGTTAGATAATCTTCCCAGTAATCAATATGATCGGATCGGGTGTTTCGGTTACGGGATAAACCCTTCTACTGATCTGACTTCTTCCCCTTGAAATCATTTCAACAAGCCCTATTTACAGTTTTGTATTTTATTACTTTAATTATCTATGAGTTTTGCTTACCCTTTTAGCTATTAATAAAATTATTAGTTAGCACTATGTCTAAGAGCAATTTAATAACTAACACTGGACACCGCTTTATTTCTAAAGGCAAGACAGCCTTTAAGATACATATCCATACCCCCGAGGATACGGTACTACACCGCTCGGTAGGATTTGTTCGTATTGGAGAAAAGAAAGGCTTACAAAAAGCCATTAAGCTGAGAAACGAGTTAGGCCGGCAAATGTGGGGCAAATTCTGGCGACGTCTTTTGAAAGACCCTTACCTAATGACTAGGCTTCCACATAGCGTTGAGCCTAAAATCGTTCACAAGCCTAACCCTACTCTTGAAAACCCTGACAACCGAGATACGTGTTACATCGCCAAGTGGCGAGAGTTCAATGATGACGGCGAGTATAAATATAAAACGGTGGTTCGCTCTATTAGTAAGTACGGCAAACTTGCCGCCTACATGCAAACCAAAAAAGCGTTGTTAGAAGCACATAAAGATAACTTGGAGATCCTGACATTTATGGGGCGTTTAAACAGCATTGATCTTAAGTAATACCTGGCCACTTTGAACATTTCAGTCAGTTTTTTTGAAGAGAAATAAAAAGCCCCAAAGAGCGAACTCTTTGGGGCTTTCAGCTTCAGTCTTCTATACTACGGTCGAATAGGAGCTTATTGCTGAACTTGGTATTCAAATTCTGGAACAACGACTTCTACGCGACGGTTTTGTTGACGACCTTCACGAGTGTCGTTTGAAGCGATTGGGTTGTTTTCACCTTCGCCACGAGCTTGGATACGTGATGAATCAATACCTTTTTCAACGAGTGCGTTAGCAACAGACTCAGCACGTTTTTCAGAAACTTTTAGGTTGTAAGCTGCTGGACCAGACGTATCTGTGTAACCTACAACTTCAACGTTCGCTTGTGGGTGCTCGTTTAGGAAAGCAACTAGGTTATCAAGTTTTGCAGCGCTCTCTGGTTTTAGAGTTGTGCTGTTTAGATCGAAGCTACCTGTACCAATTGTTTGAGTTTCGAATGTTTTCGTAACTACAACTGGCTCTTCTACCACTTCTTCTACAACCACTTCTTCAACAACAACTGGCTCTTCTACGATTACTGGCTCATCGTTGCCGCCGAATTTGAAAGAAACACCTAGTGTTGCAGTGTTACCTGTCGCACGAGTTACATCGTTGCTGATGTCAGTTAGTGTTTGGTATTCCGCACGAGCTGTTACGTTTTGGCTTAGGTTGAATTCAAGACCAGCCGCGCCTAGGTAAGAGTAATCATCTTTGCCATCAAACATTACGTAAGCGCCACCCACTTTACCGTAAAGTGCGATGTCTTCAGTGATTGGTAGGCTAAATTTAGGAGCAAGAGTGATCGCTTCTACGTGGCCACCGAAAGAAGTTTGGTTAAAATCACCGATGTTGTCGAAACCCGCTTCTACTGCGAAGTATTTATTCATTTCGTAACCAACAAAAGCGCCAAGAGTAGAATCGTCTTTGTCACAAGCCTGGCCCGCTACACACGCGTCTTCCATCCATGACTTACCCATCTTACCACCAACGTATACTTCTGCTTGTGCTGCTGAAGCCATAAGTAGAGACGCTGAAATTACCGCTGCTAATTTTTTCATTATTGATTCCTCTAAAGAAGTTCTTTTGTTAGATGCCGAAATGCGCCGTCTGACTGACGTTGTATTTCAATTCTTTTTATTCATTCCTTGAGTGAGATACTTAGTCAGCTTCTTTTTATGCACATGCATTTTTTTTATGGAAGCAACTTACGTATATTTCCTGTTCAGTGATACATATCGCCATCTCGGTATCGCTGACGGGATGAACTATAACGCTAAGAAATCGCGAGAAAAATCCCAATTCTGTCAATTTATTGTCATCAAAAATCTCGAAAACATGTGATCTTAAGCAAAAAAATCCCCACGCAATCACGACGCAAACGTTTGCTTTATTTTTTGAAACAACATAGCTAAAGCAAAGGTTTTTCTTAAAAATGAGACAAACAAAATGGAACTTTAAGGAACATGGATAAAAATCAATCAGATATTTGATATATAATCGCTCGTTTTTTATTCATGCCAACGATATTTGGATTAAAAAATCTTATCCATATTGAGGTAAATTACAGGTGAAACCATCTCTTCATTCACCAATATGAGAGAAAGTTTCTCGTTATCTAAATTGAAGATACAAAAAAGCCGCGGTTGCTCACCGCGGCTTTGTGACTATTTATTCAAAAGAACGTTCAGTTCAAAGCAATTATGCGTTTGCTTCACGCTCAGCAATGAACTCAAGCGCCATCTTAATGCGAGCAATACAACGCTCTTTTCCAACCAGCTCCATTACTGCATCGACAGAAGGAGACTGACCGCCTCCTGTTACAGCAACACGTAATGGCATACCGATTTTGCCCATGCCGATTTCCAACTCTTCACATACTGCTGCGATAACGCCATCTTTGATGTTCGCTGTCGTCCACTCAGTTAGTGCTTCCACTTTCGCTAATGCAAGTTCTAGAGGCTCTTTAGCCACGCCACGTAGGTGTTTCTTCGCTGCGCCCGCTTCAAACTCAGAGAAATCTTCATAGAAGTAACGGATTTGCTCAGCTAGCTCAACTAGTGTGTTGCAACGCTCACCCACTAGCTTGATCACGTCAGTGATAGCAGGACCATTCGTTACGTCTAGTTTTTGTTGATCTAGATGCCATTGTAGATGCTCAGCAACGTACGCAGGATCTGAGTTCTTGATGTAGTGGTTGTTCAACCATTGCAGTTTGTCAGTGTTAAAAGCAGACGCTGACTTAGATACTGCGTTTAGGCTAAATAGATTGATCATCTCTTCTTGAGAGAAGATTTCTTGGTCCCCATGAGACCAACCAAGGCGCACTAGGTAGTTGTTTAGTGCCGCAGGCAGGTAGCCCATATCGCGGTATTGCATGACTGATACAGCGCCGTGACGTTTAGACAGTTTCGCGCCGTCATCACCCAGGATCATTGCACAGTGTGCAAATGTAGGTACTGGCGCACCTAGTGCTTCGTAGATGTTGATTTGACGAGGCGTGTTGTTGATGTGGTCTTCGCCACGAACAACGTGAGTGATACCCATGTCCCAGTCATCCACTACTACACAGAAGTTGTAAGTAGGTGAACCGTCTGTACGACGAATGATTAGGTCATCCATTTGATCGTTGCGGATTTCAATGCGACCACGGATTTGATCATCAAATACTACGCTGCCTTCTTTCGGGTTACGGAAACGGATAACACATGGATCGCCATCTTTTGCCGCTTCGTTTGCTGCTTTGATTTTTGGATGGTTAGCATCGTAGCGAGGCATTTCTTTATTTGCTTCTTGCTCTGCACGGATTTCATCTAGCAGCTCTTTAGACGCGTAACATTTGTAAGCTTTGTCTTCAGCAAGAAGCTTATCAACCATTTCGTTGTAACGGTCAAAACGTTGAGTTTGGTAGTAAGGACCTTCATCCCACTCCAAGCCTAGCCATTCCATGCCTTCAAGAATTGCATCAACCGCTTCCTGAGAGTTACGCTCAAGGTCTGTATCTTCGATACGTAGAACGAATTCACCACCTTGGTTTTTAGCGTATAGCCAAGAGTAAAGTGCAGTACGCGCACCACCAACGTGTAGATAGCCAGTTGGGCTAGGAGCAAAACGAGTTTTAACCGTCATTTGAGTTCCTTAGGGGTAATGAGCAACGAGAGATCTCTCGTTGTAATGTCAAGGATAAAAGTGGCGACATTTTACCACCGTAAGTCAATTCTACAATCGGTTTGACAACAGAAATAAAAACAGGGCAGAACCAAAAAGGCACAGCCCTACTATTTACTGTTAAAGCACAAGACAAAATTACTTCAGGTTACGCATTGCCCATTGCATAAATTCTTGCTGCTCTTCACGGCTCAATTCATTAAACGATGCTTTGATTGTTTTGGTTTCCGCTGGAGAAGACGCAATGCTTGCCTTAGTCGATTCTTTATTCATTGCGTTATTATAGTCGGCAACTTCTCGTTCATAATCACGAAAACCTTGCAAACCACCTTTACGAAGTTGAACCATAGAGAATGCCACTTCTTTTCCGTTTTTGTCTTTCAATACCACTTTAGGATCGAGTTCGAAGGCTCTCGCCTCTTCAATAGTACGGAATGTTTGATAAGTCAGAGAAAGCTCGGTGTCTTTTTCTGCATCAAACTCTAATACCAGCGGCTGCGAATCGAATTTACGGCGCTTTCCATCTTCAAATACGATTTGTCCAACCGTTACCGCCAATTGGTTTTCCCCATCCTTTAACTCGATGCTGTTGTTCTTGGATATCCACTCAGGGTAGACGAACTCGCCGTTGAGAACGCGAGGAACTAATTCAGATTGCAGAGTGAGTTGAGCAGCAAAAGCTGGCGCCGAAAGCATTGCGCAAAGTCCGAGAAGTGTCGTTGTTTTTTTCATCATGGTTTCTCACTTTATACCAATTTAGATAAGCCTCTAAAATTTACAGGCCAGTCATTTCAAAGGCTTATTTGAATAAGTATCAAGATAAAAAGGGCGTTTCCGCCCTTTTAGCTGCTTCTTTAATTAGAAGTAGTATTCAACACCTACAGAGAACTCGTCGTAGTCAGCAGACTTCCAACGTGCTTCTGTTGGTTTATCTAATTGAGACGCACCGTCGCCAAAGTCTAGAGTACGAGCACGTACGTACAGCACTGCCGATGGGTCTACGAAATACATAACTTGTGCTGATAACACATCGTCCGCTGTATCGTTAATTTTCTTACCATCACGCTCTAGATCAAAGTTAGCGGCGTAAGCCAGTTTGTATTGCCAATCACCCGTGGTGTACATGATAGCGGCAGACATTGCATCTTGCTTTTCACTCACACCATTGCTTGCGTCCGCTTCCATGTATTTGTATTGCGCAAAGAAAGAGATCCCGTTATCAAACCAGCCTTGTGCCCCTACCAAGTACGTGTTGTTTTCCCACGTTTGGCTTTCCATCTTGATATTACGGTTACCTTCATATGCCGCATCTAACTGGATAGGACCAATTTTGTAGTGTGCTGCGATACCACCCCAGTAGTCATCCCCTTCGCCTAGACCTGCTTTATCACCTGCACCAGCTGCGATATCTAGGGAGAATTTGTCAGCAAACATTGGAGAGTCCCAGCGGATAGTGTTTGATTGACGGTCTTGGTACTTGGCACCACCAATAGCACCACCCCAGTCGTATACATCGCCGAGACCAGGGTTAGATGCTGGCCAGTCAACCAATTCGTACATAGGTGTCAAAACGCGACCCAGACGAATTTGACCCCAAGATGCACTTTCAAAACCGACGAATGTGTCACGTTCACCAAGACCTGCGCCCTCGCCACCAAAGCTAGGGTCTACATAACCGCCTTCGATTTGCCAAATAAAAGTAGGGTCGAAGTTAGCAAATTGTTTTTTACCACGGAAACCGATACGAGATTCGTTGTTTAGCTGCATGCCACCCAAATCATCGTCCGTTGCTTTGCTGCCAGAATCGTAATCGCGGTACGCGGCCTGCATCGCGATGATCCCGTAAACTTCATAAGAAAATGAATCTTTGGTTAGAAACTCTTTTGCTGCGTCACTGTTTGCACCATCAGCAAATGCAGCACCACTGAACATCATGCCGGTAATTGCCGTGGCAAGTAGGCTTTTCTTTAGGTAAGACATTATAAACCCCTATATTTTTAGTTTTTTCCATTTTCAAATTCACTAACTAGGACATGGCAGGAACTTGAAACAGTGTTTGGACGGGGCAAATATGACAAACTTTTTTCGCACTAAAAAACTTTCCCTACAGCAATCTGAGCGACTTCAAAATGAGAAGATCAAAAATAAAATAAATCAATAAAAAACAATTAGTTAACATCAAATATAAAAAATAAAAAACGTTAAAAGTACGTTTTGACACTGAACTGACATTGAGAGCATCTAAAAAACGTGAGCGACTTCATTCATCTTTTAGGTGTTTTAACGGAACTTTATATTCAAAGAGAAAAAACCTTGAGATCACTCGCAAGTAAAATGACCGTGCACTTGTGGGATTCGAGAGATTTTGACGAAATTGTTGTGAGTAGCAAATGGGTATTGACCTTACCCTTGCAGGAAGGTTTAAGCTCATAGCATCACTACTATTGAGGTGCAGATTATGTATCAGTTAGTTATACCTTTATCAGGGCTCAACTGCATGGGCTGTGCGAGAAAAGTTGAGAATGCTTTACATGCGAATCACGATGTGGAGATCCTCAATTTGTCCCCGACGCAAGTAGAGGTCAAAACCGAGTCTTCTCTTAAAGAGCTCGTCTCGTCGATTGAATCTCTTGGTTACCAAGCAGGAAATCACTACGAACTAAACCTTTCAGGCTTAAGCTGTGGCGGCTGCGTCAAAAAACTTTCATCTTTATTAGAATCTAATCAAGACGTTATTTCTTTTGAGGCTTCAACAACGCACTTAGAGATTCGTACCCTCCTCTCCGAGCAACAAGTGATCGACTTAATAGCAACACTCGGCTATACCGCCAACCTTGATTCTGTTGAAGTAGAGAACGAAAGCTCACCAGAGACCGAACAGGTAGAAAAGCAAAGCAATATTAAAGATACGCAGGTGCCACCAGCGAGTATTCAATTGCAAATGCTGATTCAAGGCATGACGTGTGCGAGTTGCGTCTCTTCAGTAGAGAAAGCACTTACTAACGTAGAAGGCGTTGAGAAAGCACAGGTCAACCTCGCAGAACAAAGCGCACTAGTATTCGCAAGCCAAGACTCTGATGACCTCCTTAACGCAATTGTTGAATCGGTAAAACAAGCCGGTTACCAAGCAGAGATCCTACAAGACGCCGCAACCCAGCAAGAAAAGCAAGCACAGCAACAACGTCAGCAACAAAAATGCTTTAAGCTGGATGCTATTGCTGGCCTTGTCGTCGGTGCCCCTTTAATGATTTGGGGCGTTGCTGGCGGCAATATGATGATTCGCAACACCAACGACCAATTAGCTTGGGGCGCGATCGGTATCGTATGTTTACTCCTTCTTGCCACAGCAGGGAAACACTTCTTCAGTAACGCTTGGTTAGCAGCTACTCATAAGCGCGCCACCATGGACACGTTAGTCGCGCTCGGTACTGGCGCAGCGTGGTTCTATTCGATGCTTGTGGTGATTTTCCCAGACTGGTTCCCTCTTGCTTCACGCCACGTGTACTTTGAAGCGAGTGCAATGATCATCGGCTTAATTTCTCTTGGGCACTATATAGAAGCAAAAGCCAAAGCAAACACAACACGTTCCTTACAAGCTCTGATTAACCTGCAACCTCAGCAAGCTACGGTAATCACGGAACAAGGCGACCAACAAATCGCGGTTGAGCAAATCACGCTAGGCATGAAACTGCGTATCAAACCAGGCGAGAAAGTGCCTGTTGATGGTGTTGTGATTCAAGGTGAATCATACATTGATGAGTCGATGCTCACTGGTGAACCAGTACCAGTATTAAAAGCGCAAGAGGCTCAAGTGTCTGCTGGGACATTAAATACCGATGGTGGATTAGTCATTGAGGCAACGGGCATTGGCGCAAATACCACGCTGGCTCGTATCATCCGCATGGTGCGCACAGCGCAAAGCAGTAAGCCAGCCATCGCGAAACTGGCAGACCAGATTTCATCGGTGTTTGTCCCTGTCGTTGTTGGCATAGCAATACTGGCCGCGCTCGTTTGGTTTGCCGTTGGCCCAGAGCCAAAAGCGAGTTATATGCTGGTGGTCACCACAACCGTCCTGATCATCGCCTGCCCTTGCGCTCTAGGCTTAGCAACCCCGCTTTCTGTCACGGTGGGAGTGGGTAAAGCCGCAGAGCTCGGCATTCTGATCAAAGACGCCGACGCCCTGCAATTGGCAAGCAAAGTCGACACGGTTGTGTTCGACAAAACTGGCACGCTTACCCAAGGTAAACCTAGCGTTCAGAAAGTGTTTACTCACGCCACCAGCCAAGAAGATCTATTGGCTTTAGCGTATGCGGCAGAGCGTCAGTCTGAGCACCCACTGGCAAAAGCGGTATGTGATTACGCCAAACGACACGACGCAAAGGATGTCTCATTAGACAAGTTTGAGAACGTTCGCGGGCGCGGCATTTGGGCGACGTATCAAGATAAACCGCTACTCATTGGTTCGCTTCAATTTATGCAAGCAGAGAACGTCGAGACTAGCGCACTAAAATCTGCCATCGATGAATGCGCAAAAAATGCGTGGACTCCGGTAGCTGTGGCATTGAACGGCGAACTGATCGGTCTGATCGCCATTGCCGACCCGATCAAATCAGATGCGAAACAAGCGCTCTCTGCATTAAAATCGCAAGGCATCAAAACGGTAATGCTGACGGGCGATAACCAACACGTTGCCAATGCTATCGGCCAAGAACTTAGTATTGATGAAGTGATTGCCCAAGTAATGCCAGATGATAAAGCTCAGCACATTGAGCAACTTCAATCTCAAGGACATGTCGTGGCAATGGTGGGGGATGGCATTAACGACGCCCCTGCTCTCGCGTTATCCAACCTAGGTATTGCCATGGGTAGCGGCAGTGATGTCGCCATTGAAAGTTCGCAAATGACCATCCTGAACACGTCACCAATGGCGGTAGTACATGCGATTGAACTCTCTCGCGCTACACTTAAGAACATGAAGCAAAACCTATTTGGTGCCTTTGTTTACAACTCGTTGGGTATTCCAGTTGCCGCTGGTGTGCTTTACCCAGCGTTTGGATTTTTGCTCAGTCCTGTTGTCGCAGGAGCGGCAATGGCACTGTCTTCAATTACTGTCGTTAGTAATGCAAATCGACTACGACTGTTTTCAGTAAAGTAACCACTTCTTTTTGAGGGTATTATGAAGTTGAAACTATTGACCTTTGCAATGCTTGCGACCGTGTCCGCCAACGTATTGGCAGCCGATGTCATTAACCATAAATCGCCATACTGTGGCTGTTGTGGAGAATGGACAAAACACATGGAAGAGAACGGCTTTACGGTCGAAGAAAAATTGCACGATGACATGAACGCCATCAAACGCGATCTAGGCATCAAGAATGAACAGCTTTACTCTTGCCACACGGCAGAGATCAACGGCTATCTGTTTGAAGGTCACATTCCAGCCGAAGACATTAAAGCGTTTTTGAAAAATCCACTACGTAACGCAAAAGGCCTATCAGTACCGGGCATGCCAATGGGCTCCCCTGGTATGGAATATGGCGACAAAAAAGACAGCTACACCGTTTACGCCTTTAACGAAAAAGGACAAGTGTTCGAATATAGCCACCACGAAGGCAACGGCAAATAAAAACAAAGCCCAGCGAGACAAACCGCTGGGCTTTTTCTTAATGGATAGTTAAGACAAATATAAAATTAGAAGCCGTAAGAGGCACCAAATACAAAAGCGTTATTCACTAGGCTGTCACCACTCGCGTTTTCTGCACCGTGTGCTTGACTACGGAACTCAAAGTAAGGTTGAACACCTTTACGAGTCCACGTTGCACGAAGCTCGTGGTCCATGGTTTCCGCTTCAATCATGTAGACGTTGTTGTAGCTTAGCGTCACATCCTCATTCATCACGTAACCGATGCGGTTGTCCATGCGGTAATCTGTATCCGCATCTGCGTCTGTCGCATCAATGTGCGCACGAGTACGGTTACTTAAGGAGATGCCGTTATCGAAGTTGTAACCGATCTTAACCAATGGACGGTACTGTACGTTCTCGCCAGCAGAGAATAGGTGTTGGTAACCCGCGGCAACCCATAAATGATCGGTAATATTAAATGACTGCTCACCACCCACAGTTATTGCTGGTGTTGTGTTACCTGCGCCACCGTTTTCTGTTTCCAGTTTACCCAACTGAATACCATCAAATTCGGTATAAACCGTAAAGCCGCCGAATTGGTTATCAAAAGTATGACCAGCTTCCAGTGTAGACGTAACGTCCGAACCATGAATTCGACCATCATCGTGGAATTGAACATTACCTGTTACGTAAGAAGAACCAGCAAAAGCATTAGAAGCGAAAGCGAGAGAAAGAGCACTCAGTGCAAAAATATTTTTCATAATTACTGCCTTTATTTATTCACGTTATGCGATAGTTTTAGAGGGCATCTCTTCCCTTTTATCGCAAACTTTGGAATGTGCCTCCTTGGCGTTCGCAATATTGTTTTAATTAATTCGCGATGGAAAATAAAACATTTTAAAAAGTGATCTTGTTCAAACCGAAGCTCAACAACCCTGATAAAAACATGGAAAATACAGGCACTTATCGTATTTTTATAAAATTATTCAAAAAATAGAAGTGTGATCGTAAACAGATAATTTATTGATATTTAGCAGATTAAGTCGATCAAGTTCACAATAACCTTGACCATTACAACCAAAAACTTATTTATCAATGAAAAATAATTAGACATCGATCACGCTTAATTTCCTCAAAAAATAAAGAAAGCCCCAACATGATGTTGAGGCTTTGCCAAAAAATTAACTTACAAGAATCGAGTTATTTCACGCTGGTCACTCGACTTGCTTTCTCACCGCTTGCTGACACAGAACGGATAAACACTTCACCTTTCACATTTGGACGAGCATTATCTACGTAAGTTAGCCAGTTCTTGCCGTCTAGAGAGTATTGAAGCTTCACACCCGGGAACTGAACGTTCATTGCCAGTTTACCCTCTTCAACTTTCGCGCCTGGTACAGGTAGGCGGTAGTCGATACCCGCTTTTTCTAGCTTAGCCAGTTCGCGTTGGCCAAGTACGTTCGCAAAGCGGTTGTAGTCTTGGTTTAGCGCAGCTTTGTTTACTAGGTTAGAGTTTTGCGAGTATTCAACACCCACTTTGTAGTCGTTTTCCCAATCAGCACGGTGCCATGCACGTTCAGCGGCTGCCAGTACGCGAGGGAATACCATGTACTCGTATTGCTCGTCGTTACGTACTGTCTCAGACCACAGCTGTGCTGATAGACCATAGAAAGGTTTCGCTTTGATTTCACCTTTACCAGTGAAGCCGTTACCATCGCGGTCTACAGAGGTTTCTGCGTTCTGAGGCATGTTCTCTGGTGCAAAACCAAACATCTTACGAGTATCTGTTGCACGCGTCGCCCAGTAGTAACCACGTTCTTTCGGGTCAACTTCGTACGGCATGTCCATGTATACGTAGTCTGGGTTAGAAACGATAACGTCGTAACCTTTCTTAGACCATTCGTACACTGATGATGTGCCACCCCAGTAAAGAACGTCCCAGAAATTAACACGTGTGTTTTCTGTTGCGAACGCTTTCTCACCTTCACTGTACTTAAGGCCATCTTGCCAAGCTTGGAAGTTTGGAATGCCTTTCTCTGCCACCATCTTCGACACTTCTTCTGCAAAGTGGCTTGGTAGATGAGCAAAATCGCTTACCGTACCGTCTGCAATTAGCGTCTGACATTGTGGTGACTGTGCGAATGGCTTGTCTTGCTTAGACAAATCAATGTTACCCTTCCAGCTTACTTTGTCTTCTGCGTTGATGTCTTGCAGACCAGCGCCTAGCTTGATGTTCTTCGCTTCGTCACCACCAAAGTGCCATGTTGTTAGCGGCGTGCCCGCTTCTTGGTGCATTGCTGCTACTTCTGAAATCACTTTATCAACAAAGCGAGTTGAAGATTCCATACATGGGTTGATGAAGCTTTGCTTATTGTAGAACTGAACCGTCGTTACGTTCGATGTATCTTGAGGATCCATCAGGCGGTACTCGTTCGCTTCTGCTTCTTTACCTTCTTCCATTAGACGGTCGTAACGTGCTTCCATTGATACCACTGCTGCACGAGCGTGTGCTGGCATATCGATTTCAGGAATCACTTCGATGTTACGCGCTTTCGCGTACTTCAAGATGTCCACGTAGTCTGCTTTGCTGAAGAAGCCAGAACCAAAGTTGTCTGTCGTTGCACCTGAGCCAAGCTGAGGCAGTAAACAGCTTTTCTCTTCCAAATCGAAACAACGGTTAGCACCCACTTCAGTCAGCTCAGGCAGACCCGGGATTTCTAAACGCCAGCCTTCATCATCCGTTAGGTGAAGGTGTAGTTTGTTCATCTTGTACGCGGCCATTTGGTCAAGCGTTGCAAGAATCGCGTCTTTAGAGTGGAAGTTACGAGCCACGTCCACCATCACACCACGGTAATCAAAACGCGGCGCATCTTTAATAGACAGTTGTGGTAGAGAATCAGCATTTTGGCTATCTACCAGGCCAAAGATAGATTGTACTGCGTAGAAAGCACCTGCTTGGTCAAACGCTTTAATCGCAATACCGTCGCCTTTGATGCTCATTTCGTAAGCACCAGATTTTGCCAATTCACCGGTGAAGTCTGCAGGAACAACAGTGATGCTTACAGGAAGATCACCACGAACATCCACACCTACCACTTCTGCACGACCTTGAATTGCTGCGTATTGAGCCGCATCGAATGCGTCTTTAGGCAGCGCAATACCCGCCGCGATATCTACCGTACCTTTACCTGCTTCAACAGACATTGGCGTTGGTAGTAACGTGGTTGATACGTCTTGTTTTGCTAGATCTTCGTTCTTCTCGAAACGAGACACAGCGCTCGCAAATACGTTGTTGTCATCTGGCGTACGTTTTAGGTTGTTACCCTCAAGGCCAGTCACGAAAGATGCAACGTCTTCTGTGTTAAGAGAAGCGATCATCTTAGGCTCTGCATTTGGTGCAGCAACGAAAGCGCCTGGCATGAAGTCAGTTTCAAATAACTGCCAGTATTCAGCAACAAGAGGAAGCACAACCTCTTCACCCGCAGCAAAACCATCAAACTTATCTGTTGGTTCTAGTTTGTGTAGATCACCCGTTACGCGAGAGATTTTAAACTGTTCGTTTTCAACATCCAGAATCAGACGAATGCTATGGAAGTAAATAGCCCAATCTTTTGAGTCAACCGCTTCACCTTGGTTAACCAGCGTCATGTTTACCTTGTTACAAGACGCCCACTCAGCCCCTAAGTCCTGACAAGCAAGACCTTCGTTTGCACCGTGGTTAGTCAACACTTGGTATTGAATATCAAGATTATTAGCCAACGAATTTACAACTTGTTGTTCAGAGCTTTGCAGCGCAGAGCAACCTGCTAATGTAGTGATAACAGAAACAGCAATCAGACTAGGTTTAAACATCTTACTTCCCCAAAAAAGTCAGTGGTTCAAAACGACAATGATAAAAATCTCGGCCCCTCAAATGCGAGGTACCTAACCGTTACATTCAACATACAACCTGTTATTTCTAAGCGTAAAATAAATAGAAATAGGAAGTGATCCAGCTCAAAAAATGACACTCAGCAAAAACAATAAAAATCTAATTTTCATGGAGTTACAATACACGTCAAAATCGAACAACTTGTTTTGACGAGTTTGCTGCGATCTAGGTCACTTATATTCATGAGTTACGACTGATTTTGTAAGATTTGGATCACGCCTAATTATTTTGTGAACCATTAGTAAGCGAATTACCTATTTACCTTTCGTGAAGTGACTCTCATTTATTCGTCGTCAAAACTCGTCAATATTTTTAGAAATGACGATTTTGTCGAATACCCCACTGGAGAAATTGCACTTAACCTCACGCTATTTTGCGTATAAAGTTTAAAGGTATCTTATCTGAGGACCATTCTATGTTTCGTCTCTTGACGCTCATATCATCTCTACTTGTTACTTTGACTCCTTTTTCCTCTTATGCAGAGCCACAGCATTGGTTAGCGAAAAAAGGGGAAACCGAACTTATGATTATTGGCTCGGTACATGTGGGGGATAAAACGATGTACCCACTCCCTAGAACGGTCATCCAGCATTTAAGCCAAAGCGCAGGGTTGATTATTGAAGCAGACGTCAGGAATTCTGAAGGCTTGGTTTACCCACAAACAACCATTCTTTCTAAAGATGTTTTAGACAGAGCTCAACGTCGCCACTTAATTGAAATTGCCCAAGATTTAGGTTTGCCAGAAACTCAACTCCTAAATTCCCCACCTTGGATGGCAGCATTCACCATCCAACTCGCTTTAGTCAACAAACTGGGGTATGTCTCTGATAAAGGGGTCGACATGCACTTAATAGGACTCGCTGATAAAAAGCAAATCCCGGTCATTCCACTGGAGTCCGTGCAATTCCAAATCGATTTAATCGCAGGTCAATCAGAAGGCGGTAAAGAGATACTTCTCTCATCAATTGAAGAATATGATGGCGGAGAAGAGTTGGTTCAATGCTTGATAGAGAGTTGGAAGAGTGGTGATGGTAGCATGTTGGTCGAAGCCTCTTTGACCGATCATACAACAGAAGAGTTTAACCAAGCCTTTTTATACGAGCGTAATCGAGATTGGGCTAAAAAACTCGACACTGGCAGTGTTCTACCTCAGCAATCGGGTCGTTACACCGTTGTTGTTGGTGGCTTGCATTTAGTAGGTAAAGATAACCTGATTGAACTGCTTAAAAATCGGGGATTTAACATCAAACCACTGGGTAAGACGCGCCAAGCAAATTGTGATATCTAGTGATTGTTTGAAAAATGCCATTTAAATACAACCATTTAAAATTCATTCAAACTTTCTTATAAAACGCCGTTAAGCTAAGTGGATACAAAACAACTCATATGAAATTTAAATATTTATTCCTATACACGATTGGAATTATGCTCACTTCTTCGCTGTCTTATGCTAAACCGCCATGCAACGTAGAAGCTTTTCAAGCTATTGATATAACTCCGGAAGTAAAAGGCGGTGTTTTAGATAAAGAGAGTGGTCAATTTCTTATTACCGAAAAACCAATGATGCGTTGCGCGAACATCACGTTTTCAACAGCCCACACTCGAAATCGCGTTGCACATATGATGAACCAAGGCTTTGAAGCGGTTTACTATGATGGAAATACAAGCAAATCTCACTCAGTAACGTTTGATGAAGACGATTTAAAAGCGGGTTACGTCAAGATTGGGCCAAATCACCCAAAGACCGCTTATGTCTGTTTCACTACTTCTGAAACTCCTATCAATACTATCTCGTGTGACATCAAGTAATAAATTTACTCGCTCTAAAAAATGAAAAGGCCCTACATTTCTGTAGAGCCTTCCTCTCAATATGTGTCGATGAAGAGCCATATTCTAACTTCAGGCGAACCCCATTTGGTTCGATACTATTGAAGTCTAAAATTACTAGCACTAAAAACGACGAAAGCCTGCTCATTGAGCAGGCTTTCTAAAAGTGGTCGGTGAAGAGGGATTCGAACCCCCGACCCTCTGGTCCCAAACCAGATGCGCTACCAAGCTGCGCTATTCACCGAGATGTTTAACTGAGGAATTGTCCCCGTCAACGAATGCGTATATTACGGATTCTGAACTGTGGCGCAAGTGCTTTTTACAAAAAAACCTTAGGTCTTAATTCGTTTGATGAATAACTGAACACTAGCACGTAAAATGTGACTGATAACTCACAACAAAATACAGTTCATTAACCTTAGCAACATAATTGATCCAGATCAGTGTGCAACAAGACACCGCCATTTAGTTTATTCCTGTCGGGAACATCTTGGAGGAAACGTATGGACTTTTGGCTTGATCTCCTATTTGGTAATGCAGTGGGTCTATCGTCAATGATAGTAATTTTTGGGGCAATTGGTCTGATGTTATTTTACGGCGGTTTCTTCATATACAAGATCATGAACGACAAATCTCCTCACTAGATCTCGCTTAGCTCTAGAAACGCTTTGCACCGGAGTCGGTTACTTGCCTACTCCGGTTTTTTATTTGATCTCAATGCACCACTCATTGATATAATCCTATTATTCTTCCCTGTTCTTAATGAGATTACTGCTATGTCTCACGACGACGATTTTGATCTATTTCAACAGATGATGGGCGATGTAAAGCCAATCACTCAAGACACCACCGAACACAAAAAAGTACACCAAGTAACAGAAGCACAGCTCGCAAAACGCGAAGCAGCAATCTGGTTAACGGAAGATGACCCAGAATACCTATCACTTGATCACGCTGAAATGCTCAAGCCAGAGGACTTTGTTGAGTTCAAACGTGATGGTGTACAGGACGGGGTTTACCGCAAACTTCGCCTTGGTAAGTATCCAATCCAAGCTCGCTTGGATTTGCACCGTAAAACATTGAAAGAAGCACGTGATGAAGTCGTGACGTTTTTAAAGCAATGCCTATCAATGGACATTAGAACGGTCGTTATCGTCCATGGTCGAGGAGAACGCTCAAATCCACCTGCAATGATGAAAAGCTTTGTTAGCAGTTGGCTACGACAAATAAAGGAAGTCCAATGCGTCCATAGTGCGCAACGCTTTCACGGTGGAACTGGAGCCGTTTACGTCCTACTTAGAAAAAGTGCGGAAAAGAAATTAGAAACCCGCGAACGTCACCAAAAACGGTTAGGCTAAATTTCACCCTAATGCTAGAATGCCCGCCCTTATTCTTCCTTCCCCTTAAAGGAAGGGAGCTTCATTCGCCGTTGTGAAACGTTAGGAGACAAAAATGTCACAAGACAACGCTAAACGATTAAATAAATTCATCAGTGAAACGGGGTTTTGCTCACGCCGTGAAGCAGACAGACTAATTGAGCAAGGCCGTGTCACCATTAATGGCAACAAACCTGAAATGGGGACAAAAGTGCTACCTGGTGATGATGTTTGTGTGGATGGTAAGCCAGTGGCAGCAAAAGAGAAGCCGATTTATATCGCTCTCAATAAACCAACAGGCATCACCTGTACAACTGAGAGAGACGTCCCTGGAAACATCGTTGATTTCATCGGCCACCAAAAACGTATCTTTCCGATCGGCCGCTTAGACAAACCCTCTGATGGTCTGATCTTTTTGACCAACGATGGCGACATCGTGAACAAAATCCTTCGCGCAGGCAACAGCCACGAAAAAGAGTACGTCGTACGCGTGGACAAGCCAATTACAGGCGAGTTTCTCAAACAGATGTCGAGTGGCGTTAAGATTCTCGACACAGTCACCCTACCTTGTAAGGTAACAAAAGAGACTAAATTCTCTTTCCGTATTGTGCTCACTCAAGGACTTAACCGTCAGATCCGTCGCATGTGTGAAGCGCTGGGCTATGAAGTATTCAAGCTGCGTCGCGTTCGCATCATGAATATCTCTCTTGATGGTATTCCGAATGGAAAATGGCGTTATCTAAGTGACGAAGAAGTGGCAGAGATCCTAGCAATGTGTGAAGGCTCGGTAGGTACAGAAGAAGCATCAAAAACAGACTCTAGAGGTCGCAACATTCGTAAAGCGACCGACGCGAAGCTGTTTGATAGCCGTGAAGAAAACCAAGATTCTACTGCTCGTCGTAACCAGAAGACACGAACTTTCCGCGGTAACAATGCTGATGAATTCCGTCATGCACCAAACTCGAAAAAAGGTCAACAAAAGCGTCGTCAGCGTGATGATGAAGGCGGACGTCCAGCTAAAGAACATTACAAAGCGAAATCACAAGGTGAACGCAGCAGACCGCAAGGCGAGCATGGTAAATCGCACCGTAAACCAGATGCATCGAGCAATACGCATTCAGCAAACAAGCCTCAATCACTGAGTAAGCCTAAGCAGCATTACATGAACCCAAATGCCGCGAAACCAAGCAAACCAGCTAAACGCACTGGTGGTACATTGAGTCTGAAGAAGTAACGCTTCACTGACAGGCAAGATCAAAAAAGGACGCTCATGAGCGTCCTTTTTATTTGTCATGAGTTTACAAACAAAGAGGTGCAAACTGACCACGAGTTAAGCTCAGCAAATCTCTCGGGGCTAACTCAATTTCTAAACCACGTTTACCAGCACTCACACAGATTTTGTCTTGCTCTGCTGCGCTTTCGTGCAAAAAAGTAGGTAAGGCTTTCTTCTGCCCTAGTGGGCTAATTCCACCAACGACATAACCTGTGGTCTTTTGGGCGATTTCCGGATCAGCCATATCGGCCTTTTTGCCCTTCGCTGCTTTCGCCGCCAGTTTTAGGTTCAGCTTTTGATCAACAGGGATAATCGCAACCGCAAGGTTCTTTGGCTCCCCGTTCAAGCAGAACAGCAAGGTTTTAAATACTGTTTTCGGATCCTGCCCCAGTACTTCAGCAGCCTCCAAGCCATAACTATCGGCTCTAGGGTCATGCTCATACTGATGAATCGTGTGTGGAATTTTTTTCTTTTTCGCAAGATTAATGGCCGGAGTCATCAAGATTCTCCTCATAAAAACAAAAAGCGCAGATTGAATTGGATCTGCGCTTTTAGTTAATGATATCAGCGAGTTTGAGTCAATCGCTTTTTCTCTGTTGGGTTACTGATCAATCGCCGTATCAACTAAATACGTGATTTCACCTGAAGGGGCATACTCATTAACATCAATAGGGCTATGTGTTTCTAAATAATCCTTCAAAACCTCAGCATCGGTAAAACCTGTATTTACATACCCTGGATGATCGTCGATTTTAGGGTAACCATCTCCACCAGCAGCATTATAGCTTGGTACGGTAAAGCGGTAATTACCATCTAAGCGAAGTTGCTTATTACCAATGAACACATTGGTTACCTCACCATTATTGATACTCATCGCAATGCCGGCAAACTGCGCGTAAGCTCCAGAGTCGACAGGTTTAGTTGCAACGACATTTAGGTAATCCAATACTTCTTTGCCCGTCATATCAACGTAAGAGACCATATTGCCAAATGGCTGAACAGTCAGCACATCTTTGTAGGTAATCTCACCTGCTGCAATCGAATCGCGAACGCCGCCAGAATTCATTACGGCGAAATCTGCTTTCGCACGTTCCATGTGAGCCGTTGCAATTAATCGACCTAAGTTTGTTTGCTGGTAACGAACCACATTGCGGTCACCCTCAAGCTTACCGTTAGATTCTGCAATCTTCACGTTTAGTTTGCCCTGACCTTTTTCTTGATAAGGACGAAGAAACTCAAGCATCATTTCGTCTTGTTTAATCTCATCTTGGATCAAGACTCGTTGCGACTGACCATCAACTTTAACTTTCTTTTTCAAGTTTACAGGGATTAGATCGTAGCTCACCATCGAGAGTTCGCCATTACGAAACTCGTAATCGGCGCGTCCCACATATTTCCCCCACTCATGTGCCTGAACAATAAAGGTACCATTTTGTTTATCGGGCTGACATTCATCACCTGGTTTAAAGTTCTTTTTGATAACGTTTGGACCTTCCATGCACACAGGTTCTTGTGAGTGTCCTCCAACGATCATGTCGAGATCGCCGTCATTCAAATAACGAGCTAACGCCACATCGCCAGGAGCATTGATGCCTCTATTACCATTTTCATAGTGTCCCATATGCGTGACAGCAAAAATCAGATCTGGATACTCTGTCTCTTTCAGTTCTGCAATCAACTTCTTGGCTTCTTCTTTTGGGTCACGGAAGTCAATTTGTTCAATGAATTCAGGGTTGCCAAGTTTCGCTGTGTCTTCGGTTGTAAGGCCAATGACCGCAATTTTAATGCCCTGCTTTTTAAACATCGCGTATGGTTGGAATAAACGCTTGCCAGTATTTTTATCGTAAATATTGGCAGACAACATCGGAAAGTTTGCCCACTCTTGCTGCTTGAATAGCACATCCAATGGATTATCAAACTCATGATTACCTAGAGCCATCGCATCGTAACCAATTTTGCTCATGCCTTTAAAATCCGGCTCGGCATCTTGTAAATCAGACTCAGGTACTCCTGTGTTGATGTCACCACCAGAAAGCAATAACACGCTCCCCCCCTCAGCCTGTATTTCTTCGCGCAAATCATCGATTAACGTTTTACGCGCCGCCATGCCATATTCACCGTATCGATTTTGCCAAAAGCGACCATGATGATCGTTAGTGTGCAATACGGTCAATTTATAGGTTGTATCGGCATTCCATTCTGGTACAGGTTGCGTAGCACACCCAGCTAACGAGGCCAAGATAGCGGCACTCAAAACAGTTTTGATCATCAGACGCTGATTCATTTATTTACCTTTTTCTTATTGGGATTACTGACGCACATTTTAAGCATTGGATCTATTTGAAAACCACGTGCACCCTAACACATTGATTTAATAATTATGATGCATTGTTTAGCAATAACAAATTCATCAGTAACAAGTTTGAGAATTTACAGTTTTTCAGATAAAAAAATAGCCAACATCGGTTGGCTATAGTATTTGTTACCACCAGTCATCTGGCGTTTACTTGATATCTATATCTGCAAAGCTCTTGATCAGATCATCAAGCGATTTCATTTGTGCTAAGAATGGCTCTAACTTGTCTAGAGGCAGTGCAGATGGGCCATCACAACGCGCTTGGTCTGGGTTTGGGTGCGCTTCGATAAATAGACCTGCGATGCCTGTCGCTAGACCCGCTTTAGCAAGCTCAACTGTCTGCTCACGACGGCCGCCAGATGCTGCGCCTGATGGGTCACGCATTTGTAGTGAGTGCGTTACGTCAAAGATGATTGGGCTACCTTTCGAAGCATTTTTCATCACACCAAAACCAAGCATGTCTACAACTAGGTTATCGTAACCGTGGCAAGAACCGCGCTCACATAGGATGATCTTGTCGTTACCGCATTCTGCGAACTTCTCAACGATGTTACCCACTTGACCAGGGCTCATAAATTGAGGTTTCTTCACGTTGATAACCGCACCTGTTTTAGCCATAGCTTCAACAAGGTCAGTTTGACGAGCTAGGAATGCAGGAAGCTGAATAACGTCTACCACGTCAGCGACAGGTTGAGCTTGTGCTTCAGTGTGAACGTCCGTGATGATCTTTACACCAAAAGTGTCTTTCAGCTCCTGAAAGATTTTCATACCTTCTTCCAGACCTGGACCACGGTATGAATGAACAGAACTGCGGTTTGCTTTGTCAAACGACGCCTTAAATACGTAAGGAATACCAAGTTTTTCCGTTACTTTTACGTAGTGCTCACAGATCTGCATCGCAAGATCACGAGACTCAAGAACGTTCATACCTGCAAATAGGGTGAATGGCTTGTCGTTAGCAACCTGAATGTCGCCGATATTAACGATTTTCTGTTCCATTTTGATTCTCTTTTTCTGTCCACGATACGCCACAGTTCGGCACATCGATAAAATTAGTGAAGTGTGACGTGCGTTTCACTCATCACATTAACTTGTGATTTTAGTAGCTCAGAAGCCGGATCGTCAGGGCATTGGTCAATAAAGTACTGAAAATCTGATACCGCTACTTGAGGGCACTCTAGCTGTTGGAAAATAAAACCACGGTCACGAATTTCGTATGGATCATCTGGCACAAACGTTAGAGCAAGATTCGTACAACGTAATGCCAGCGTATAATGCTCTTCGCGCAACATCGCACTTTTAATCAATGCCAACCAGCGACCAATAATTGTTGGGTTGTCAGCTTCCTCAAAATGTTCAGGCTTTAGCTGAGCTAGCGGTCCTTCCTGGCCAATAAGCCAAGCTTGAAGAATCCTTTCACCTACATACTCACCATTAAATGGATTGATGTAGTCTGGCTTCTTATGCATCCAGTCGACTTTTAACAGGAACTGAGTAGGGAAAGTAACTCCCTTCAACGGGAACCCCAGCTTTTTGCCTAGGTATAACAAAATCGAACCTAAGCTCACAGGAATACCTTTTCTGCGCTCCAACACTTTATCGATGAAGCTGTTGTCCGAAATAAAGTATTCCTGCTCGTCGCCTTTGAATCCCCACTCGTGGAAAAACAGTCGTAGGAATGCATCAAATCGTTGCTCTTCATCGGTTTCATGAACAAGCGTGGCTTCTGCATCTTTGTAAAGACGCTCTAACTCTTGTTTCGCCCAATGTACTTTGGTTTCTGGGTTAATCGCTTTGTTGAGCTCAAGCGCACCTTCCACCAACGGTATATTGTCAAAATCTTCGTCAAAAAACTCTAACATGACGTCTTATCCAAATAACGTAGGGCTCTTAGACACAGCAATGTTTGCAGCCATGACCAACCAACCTAATGCGCCGAAAAAGCCAAATATCTTCAGTAGGTTGTTTTTCGCAAGTTTCAATGAGAAGAATCCAAGCGCAATGTACGCCAGTACGCAGGTGATTTTGTTTGTTAACCACGGTGCGGCATCGGTAAACGGGATGAAACCAGTAATGAAAATAAGCGCGATACCTGACACTAGCAATGCAGTATCAACGATGTGGGGAAACACTTTCAAAAAGCGATTATTTCGCTTCGGTGAGTTCATCATCATTAACACGAATCGGATCGATAGTAGCGTCGCGCTGAGAGCGATCGTCACTAAGTGTATGTGTTTTAGAGCTACGTACATTTTTCTTCTCTTTTTAGTTAGTGTTTGCTGACTTCCATGATTAACTGGCCAGACAACCAAGTGTTACTCGATCGTTACCGCCATAATCTTTTTCCGTAGCGACCTGTTGGTAACCAAAGCCACGCATTATCTCACGCACCGCCTCACCTTGATCATAACCATGTTCAAATGCCAGCCAACCGCCCACTTCAAGATACTGACGAGCAAGATCCGAGATATGACGAATATCAGCTAAGCCATTCTCTTTAGCAACTAATGCAGATTTTGGCTCAAAGCGCACATCGCCTTGGGATAAATGTGGATCTTTTTCATCAATATATGGCGGGTTGGAGACAATTAAAGCAAACTTCGTACCTTCTGTAATAGGCTCAAACCAACTGCCTTGAGCAAAGGTCACATTTTTGATGTTTAGCTGCTCAGCATTGTACTCTGCAAGTGCTTTCGCTTCTTGCTTAAGGTCTACGCCCATCACTTGACGCTTTGGCATTTCAGATGCAAGCGCGATGGCGATAGCTCCCGTCCCCGTTCCAAGATCTAAAATAGGCCCAGTTTGCTCGTAGGTCTTATCGAGTGCAACTTCGACCAAACGTTCTGTATCCGGTCTAGGTATCAGGGTAGAAGGAGAAACTTTAAACGGTAAAGACCAAAACTCTCGCTCACCAATAATATAAGCGACGGGTTCACCAGTTAAACGTCGTTCAAGTAGAGCATCAAACTGAGATTTTTGCTCTGCTTCTAACGCTTTTTCTGGCCAGGTCAGCAGGTAAGTTCGTGGTTTGCCAAGGACATGGCAAAGGAGTACAGCTGCATCGAGAGAAGGCGACTCTTTGCCGCCTTCTGCCAGTTTCGCCGTCGCACTTTTCAGTGCTTGCTCAATCGATTGAACTTGGCTCATCGATTAGCCGTTCTCTGCGAGCGCCGCAAGTTGGTCTGCTTGGTGCTCTTGAATCACAGGATCAATCAAGCTCTGCAGGTCACCTTCCATCACTTCGTTCAAACGATAGATGGTCAGGTTGATACGGTGATCAGACACACGACCTTGTGGGTAGTTGTATGTACGAATACGGTCACTACGGTCACCAGAACCTAGAAGGTTACGACGTGTATCAGACACTTCTGCGGCACGACGCTCTTCTTCCGCTTGAACGATACGAGCAGCAAGAACCGCCATTGCTTTCGCTTTGTTCTTGTGCTGTGAACGCTCATCCTGACACTCTACTACCGTACCCGTTGGTAAGTGGGTAATACGAATTGCAGAATCCGTGGTGTTAACGTGCTGACCACCCGCGCCAGATGCACG
>NZ_JAWOVZ010000031.1:0-42121 GCF_033340175.1 Vibrio sp. 1557
TTAGAATACCGGCCTGTCACGCCGGGGGTCGCGGGTTCGAGTCCCGTCCACTCCGCCACTTATATTAAGCCTCAGTCAAAAGACTGGGGCTTTTTTCGTTTTGGTTACCTGACTTACCTTAAACCCACTCTCATATTTAAATCTTGCATCTCGAGTTACACTACCCTCTTCACATGGTTTTAATACGTCGTGAACGAGCTAGCACGTAACTCTGTGCCTTAGTCTTAGTCTTATTCCGATACCAAGCTCTAACCAAAGCTCCTTTTATTCGATATTAGAAAATCTAGTTATGTGACAGAGTTTAATTGTTTGAAGTGTCGCTTGTTTCTAATTTGAAAATAGGATGACTTTGAATACAAGTTTAGTCTCACTGAGATCAAGAGGGAGGGGGCTAAATTTCTGTTAAGGCTTTGATCTACTGAATGCTAGCTCAGTTTTATCTTGGTGAGGTTGCTAACCTGTTTGGGTTCTGAACGCAATCACCCTAAATGTCTCTTTCTCATAAAAATACAAACTCGCTCATTGCTAAGTATTGTGGAAGTTTAGCTTTGATGTTTGCGAGGAGCCTATATTGCCAAGGGAAGAGAAGTGATACAGATGAAAATGGGTAAATTAAAAGGCTCGTCTATGAATACTATCTATCGGCAATAGTTAGTATCTATGAAAATGTAGCGTAGCGATTCTTAGTATATTTGAAGGTATATCAAAGAATAAGGAGCATTAGTCCTTGAAGGGGAGTCTGAAAATTAGTTATGAAAAAAGCAGCTAGGTAGCTGCTTTTTATTTATTAAGTTACGTGTCTTTAAGAGTCCAATGGCTCCGTATGTTCCGGAGTGGTTATTGCTTGGTTATTCTCTTCCATCTTCTTCTCTTCTGCTTTTGCTTTTTCAATCATTGGAGTGATTGTTGAGCCTTGAATGAGGATAGAGAAAACAACGACGGAGTAGGTCATTACAAGAATAATCTCTTTTACATCGATTAACTTATCTTGAATCACCCAAATACCAGATGGAATAGAAAGTGCCATCGCTAGTGCTAGGCCTCCGCGTAAACCGCCCCACGTCAAAATACG
This sequence comes from Vibrio sp. 1557, assembly GCF_033340175.1. Taxonomy (NCBI): domain Bacteria; kingdom Pseudomonadati; phylum Pseudomonadota; class Gammaproteobacteria; order Vibrionales; family Vibrionaceae; genus Vibrio; species Vibrio sp. 1557. The sequence continues at coordinate 1,073 of NZ_JAWOVZ010000031.1, forward strand.
CACTGACCATGGATTATATTTTCTGTAACGTTTAAAGCCTATGTAAGAAAGAAATACACTTAGATAGCGAGCTGCTAGTACAAGAGGGACTGAAATAGCCATCATGATCCAGTCTTCTTTGTGGAATTCAAATAGCAGCATCGACATGCCGATCAGTAGGAATAACACGCCATTCAAGAACTCATCAACAAGCTCCCAAAAATGGTCAAGGTGATCTTCACTCTCTTTTGAAAAGCCAATAAAGCGTGTCCAGTTGCCAATCATAATACCGGATACAACCATCGCGAGTGGGCCTGATACATGGATGTATTCAGCAAATGCGTAACCTGCTGTTGGGACACCAATGGTAAGTAACAATTCCATTGAGTGATCATCGGTGGCACTGATCAAGTAGTGGAATAGCAAACCGAGGACGAAACCATATGTGATACCACCGATAGCTTCTTGGATGAAGAGTAAGGTGACACTACCTACAGTTGGTGCCTCAGTGCCAAATGCAATCGTAAATAGAGTGACGAAGATAACCAAACCGAAGCCATCATTGAAGAGCGATTCTCCTTCAATCTGAGTGGAGATACGTTTAGGAGCATCTAGTTTTTTCACAATAGCCAATACAGCGATTGGGTCAGTTGGCGATATTAGAGCACCAAATAGTAAGCAGTAGACCAAATCAAATTGGATGCCAATTAACTGACAAAACCCATACAGCGCAAATCCAATAAAGAACGTAGAAAACAGTGTAGCTCCAAGGGCTAAAACAGTGATCTCCCACTTTTGATCTTTAAGGTTCGGGAGTTTGATGCCTAGTCCACCAGCAAATAGTAAGAAGCCAAGAATGCCTTTGAGCAAGAAATCTTCGAAGTTAATCCTTGTGACCGTCTCCGTCGCAATTTCGGTGAGATGGAACCAGTTGTTTTGACCCGCAATTAAGATTAGAAGTGAAAGCACCATTGAACCTGCGGTAATCGCAATGGTGGTTTGCATCTTTCCTATCTTGCTGTTTACAAAAGCAATTAGCATCGCAGCTGCGGATAGAAAACATAAAGTATGATAGACCGACATAGAGCTCTCTATTTGTAACATTTTATGAATGGAATTCTCGGCTGATGCTGCTTAAATAGCAAACATTTTTTCGTGATTATTTTGTAAGTTAAGAAGGAGATAAAATAATCATTAATTCCACGTTTAGACGTCTAGACTCCTGAAGTTTGTGTGATAGGATGGAAAGATAACTAAAGGAATGAGGCTGTACTGTGGGAAGTAACGTAAGACAACAGATTGAAGCTCAATTGAAGCAACGTATTCTTTTGATTGATGGTGGTATGGGAACCATGATTCAAGGGTACAAACTTGAAGAGCAAGACTATCGAGGAACGCGCTTTGCGGATTGGCATTGTGATCTAAAAGGTAACAACGACCTGTTGGTTCTAAGTCAGCCTCAACTTATCAAGGAAATTCACGCTGCATATTTAGAAGCGGGTGCAGATATTCTTGAGACCAACACTTTTAACGCAACAACCATTGCGATGGCTGACTACGAGATGGAAAGCCTAAGTGAAGAAATTAACTTTGCAGCTGCCAAGCTTGCACGTGAAGTTGCAGACGAATGGACCGCAAAAACACCCGATAAACCACGTTATGTCGCAGGGGTTTTAGGGCCGACAAACCGAACTTGTTCTATTTCTCCTGATGTAAATGACCCCGGATATCGAAATGTTTCTTTCGACGAGTTAGTTGAGGCTTACTCTGAATCGACTCGAGCGCTTATTAAAGGTGGTTCAGACCTTATTCTTATCGAGACCATCTTCGATACGCTTAACGCTAAGGCTTGTTCATTTGCTGTTGAAAGTGTGTTTGAAGAGATGGGTATTGAGTTACCTGTGATGATCTCGGGGACTATTACTGATGCTTCCGGTAGAACATTATCCGGTCAAACCACAGAAGCGTTTTACAACTCATTACGTCATGTTAAACCGATTTCGTTTGGTTTGAACTGTGCACTTGGCCCGGATGAACTGCGTCCTTATGTTGAAGAGCTCTCGCGTATATCAGAATCTTTTGTTTCCGCTCACCCAAATGCTGGGCTTCCGAATGCATTCGGCGAATACGATTTGTCGCCAGAAGATATGGCTAAGCATGTTAAAGAGTGGGCTCAAAGTGGCTTTTTAAACTTGATTGGTGGGTGTTGTGGTACAACTCCTGAGCACATTCGCCAAATGGCACTCGCGGTTGAAAATATCGCCCCTCGTCAATTACCTGAACTTCCCGTTGCTTGTCGCTTGTCTGGCCTAGAGCCACTCGCTATTGATAAAGACTCTTTATTTATCAATGTCGGTGAGCGTACGAATGTAACCGGTTCTGCGCGTTTTAAGCGCTTGATTAAAGAAGAACTGTACGATGAAGCGCTCGATGTGGCTCGTCAACAAGTTGAAAATGGCGCTCAAATTATCGATATCAACATGGATGAAGGCATGTTGGATGCACAAGCTTGTATGGTTCGCTTTTTAAACCTTTGTGCGTCAGAACCTGAAATCTCAAAAGTACCAATCATGGTTGACTCTTCCAAGTGGGAGGTTATTGAAGCCGGTCTTAAGTGCATCCAAGGCAAAGGCATTGTTAACTCGATCTCTCTCAAAGAAGGCAAAGAGAAATTCGTTGAACAAGCTAAGTTGATCCGCCGTTACGGTGCGGCTGTGATTGTGATGGCGTTTGATGAGATTGGGCAAGCAGATACACGTGAGCGCAAAGTAGAAATTTGTACCAACGCTTACCGAATTCTTGTTGATGAAGTGGGCTTTCCACCAGAAGACATCATTTTTGACCCAAACATTTTTGCCATTGCTACGGGGATCGAGGAGCATAATAACTACGCGGTGGATTTCATTGAAGCCGTTGGCGATATCAAACGTGATTTACCACACGCGATGATCTCGGGTGGTGTTTCTAACGTCTCATTCTCTTTCCGTGGCAATAACTATGTACGTGAAGCGATTCACGCGGTGTTCCTCTACCACTGTTTTAAAAACGGTATGGATATGGGGATTGTGAATGCGGGTCAGTTAGAAATCTACGATAACGTGCCTGAAAAATTGCGTGAGGCTGTGGAAGATGTCGTTCTTAACCGTCATGATGACGCCACTGAGAGATTGTTAGATATCGCGGCGGAATATGCAGGCAAAGGGGTAGGTAAAGAGGAGGATGCCTCTGCACTTGAGTGGAGAACTTGGCCTGTTGAAAAGCGCTTAGAGCACGCGTTAGTGAAAGGAATAACTGAGTTCATCGTTGATGATACCGAAGAGGCTCGTGTCAACGCTTCAAAGCCATTAGAGGTGATTGAAGGCCCACTAATGGATGGGATGAACGTCGTCGGAGACTTGTTTGGTGAAGGTAAAATGTTCCTTCCTCAGGTCGTAAAATCTGCACGAGTGATGAAGCAAGCAGTCGCGCATCTGGAGCCCTACATCAATGCAGAAAAGCAGGTGGGACAAACAAACGGTAAGATTTTGCTAGCGACGGTCAAAGGTGATGTACATGATATCGGGAAAAATATCGTTGGCGTTGTATTGCAGTGCAATAACTACGAAATTATCGATCTTGGTGTCATGGTTCCTTGCGAAAAGATCTTAAAAGTAGCGCAAGAAGAGAACGTCGATATTATTGGTTTATCAGGGTTGATCACACCTTCATTAGACGAAATGGTGCATGTTGCAAAAGAGATGGAGCGTCTCGACTTTAGCTTACCTCTTCTCATCGGTGGCGCAACAACGTCAAAAGCCCATACCGCAGTTAAGATTGAGCAAAATTACAAGCATCCAGTGGTTTACGTGAACAACGCCTCACGTGCAGTGGGCGTATGTACTTCTCTTCTGTCTGATGAACGTCGCCCTGAATTTGTTGAAAAACTTGAAGCTGATTACGAACGAGTACGTGATCAACATAATCGAAAGAAACCGAGAACCAAACCAGTGACATTAGAAGCTGCTCGAGCGAATAAAGTTGCTATCGATTGGGAAGCTTATACTCCTCCAGTGCCTGTTAAGCCTGGCATTCATATCTTCGATGATTTTGATGTGGCTATATTACGTCAATACATCGATTGGACACCATTCTTTATGACTTGGTCACTTGTGGGTAAGTATCCAACAATTTTCCAACATGAAGAAGTTGGTGAAGAAGCAAAACGTTTATTCGAAGATGCCAACGAGATACTTGATCGAGTTGAGCGAGAAGGCCTGTTAAAAGCGCGTGGAATGTGTGGTTTATTCCCTGCTGCGAGCGTGGGGGACGACATTGAAGTTTATGCTGATGAAACTCGTACCGACGTTGTGAAAGTATTACGTAACTTGCGACAACAGACCGAGAAACCAAAAGGATTCAACTATTGTTTATCCGACTACATCGCACCTAAAGAGTCGGGTAAGCATGATTGGATAGGGGCATTTGCTGTCACTGGTGGTATTGGTGAACGAGAGCTTGCTGATGAATACAAAGCACAGGGAGATGATTACAACGCAATTATGATTCAAGCGGTGGCGGATCGCCTAGCCGAAGCGTTTGCTGAGTATTTGCATGAGCGTGTCCGTAAAGAAATTTGGGGTTATGCTGCGGATGAAGATTTATCTAACGATGATCTCATTCGTGAAAAATACCAAGGTATTCGCCCTGCACCAGGTTATCCAGCGTGCCCTGAGCATACTGAAAAAGGACCGCTTTGGGAGCTACTTAATGTGGAAGAGAATATTGGCATGACTCTAACCTCCAGCTATGCAATGTATCCGGGCGCGTCAGTCTCTGGTTGGTATTTCTCTCATCCTGACTCACGTTACTTTGCGATCGCACAGATTCAAGAAGATCAGCTAGAGAGTTACGCCGATCGTAAGGGGTGGGATAGGATCGAGGCTGAAAAATGGTTAGGGCCAAACATTAACGGTTAAATTGATGTTTACCTCGTCCAAATGTAACAACTATTGAAACAACAAAGGGCTGCAGATACGCAGCCCTTTGTTTTATTGAGTTGAACTTACTTCTCAAACAACTCCGTGTGGAGTTTTTGTATGGCTTGTTTCGATACCGATTCATGGAGCAAGAAGCATAAGTTGTGAGGGCTAGCGCCATAACAAATCATGCGTAGGTTAAAATCTTCTAGCGTGCCAAAAACCTGTTTCGCGTAGCCTTTACTCTCACTCATGTTGTTACCAATGAGAGCAACGAGGCATAGGTCATGTTCAACTTCTACCTTACATAACTCTTCTAACTCTTCTCGTGCAGCTTGCGGCAGCTGCGGCGCGCCACCAGATGTATCAGTTTGATCAAGTGTTAACGATACACTGATTTCAGATGTCGTGATCAAATCGACAGAGATCTTATGCTTTGCAAGGATCTCAAAGACCTTTGCTAAGAAACCGTATGCGTGGAACATATTGGCGCTGCGTAGCGTTACCATGGTTTGGTTACAACGCAAAGCTAGCGCACGGAATAACGGTGAGCTTTCGACTTGGTGGCGAATCCAAGTTCCCCCTTTTTCAGGCTCTTTCGATGACCCTACAAATACCGGAATGTCGTGGCGCAATGCAGGTACTAGCGTAGAAGGGTGAAGGATTTTAGCGCCAAAGTTAGCCATTTCTGAAGCTTCACTAAAGCTGATCTCAGGAATTGGTGAGGCTTTTGGTGCAATTCGCGGGTCTGTTGTGTAGATACCCGGAACATCAGTCCAGATTTCTAGACCTGCCGCTTTAACGCTCTCAGCAATTAAGGCGGCGCTGTAATCGCTGCCCCCTCGACCTAATGTTGTTGTATTACCGGCTTCGTCAGATCCTATGAAGCCTTGAGTAACAACAACGGATTGTTGGCAAAGTGGTACGAGTTTATCTTGCGCAAGCGTCGAAATTGCTTCAATGTTTGGCTCCGCGCGACCAAAGTTGTCATCAGTACGCAGCACATCGCGGATATCAAAGCGCACTGCTTGAATGCCTCGCTCACACATTAACTGAGTTAGAATGTGCGTCGACATGAGTTCACCACATGCGACTAAATGATCGGTTAACTTCGCACTAGCTTGGATAGATGCAGCCTCGGCCAGGCTGGTTACGGTATCTAATATGCCATACACCTCGGCAGCAGTTTTCGTGCTGTCTTCGAGCTGAGTTAAAATGGCGTCATGAATGTTGGCCAGATTTTGCAGTAGCTCAGTACGGTGCGTTTGATCCTGAACACCGTTGGCGAGTTCTACCAATAGGTTGGTGACGCCAGAGCAAGCGCTGCTCACGACTAGGCGAGTATTTGGATTGTTTTCGATAATGGTGGCGCAACGACTCATTGCCTCATAGTTGGCAACACTGGTTCCACCGAATTTAGCTACGTTAAATGCGCTCACTGCGTTCTCCCACGACTTCCTAAAAAATTGTACATCCAATGTTTAGTGAGAAAAGGAACAGAGCAAAAAGAGAGGCATTTAGAATGCTATTTGAAAAATTTACCCTCAGAAGCCCTTCATCAGACTGCGCTGATGACAGTTGATGGGATTCAGCCCAATTCAACCGACAAGTCAAATCCTGCAACTTTGACTTACCTCGGCACTACTCCCCCTCAATGATTGGTGTTGGAATTGCGGTTCCACAAATCATCTACCTGGGTAGCGCTCCTCTTCTACATAAAGCTCAAACATTGAACGGTTTTGAGGCCTTAATGTCAATCAATATTTCAACCTTTATGGTGTTTTTTATTAACGATTTTGTGACACTGGTTTGACCTCCATACTTACGGCTAATTGCTGATAGAGGAAAAATCTATTAGGGTGGAGAACCCTACACCTGAGCCATGTTATTGAATAGAACTTTTAGAATGCTCAGGATAAAAGATAATCAAGGAGCTGACATGTCGATCCAAAGCTTTATTCCACCTCACCGTATTTTAATGGGACCTGGTCCTTCTGATATTTATCCTCAAGTGTTACAAGCACTAAGTCGTCCTACGGTAGGTCACCTTGATCCTCTGTTTATCGGTATGATGGATGAGCTCAAGCAGCTATTGAAGTATGCCTTTCAAACTGACAATGAATTCACTATTGCGGTTTCAGCCCCTGGTAGTGCAGGGATGGAAACCTGCTTTGTAAACTTGATCGAGAAAGGCGATAAAGTGATCGTTTGCCGTAACGGTGTATTTGGTGAACGCATGCGCGAAAATGTCGTCCGTGCTGGTGGTGAAGTTGTTATCGTCGATGATGAATGGGGGACGCCTGTTTCCATTGATAAAGTCGAGCAAGCACTCGAACAGCACCCAGATACAAAAATTCTTGCTTTTGTGCATGCGGAAACCTCAACTGGTACAGTCAGTGATGCTCAAGCATTGGGTAAGCTGGCGAAACAGCATAATGCATTATCTATTGTTGATGCGGTGACGTCACTTGGTGGTGTGCCGTTAAAAGTGGATGAATGGCAACTGGATGCGGTTTACTCTGGTAGTCAAAAATGTTTGTCATGTGTACCTGGGCTCTCACCAGTGACGTTTTCTCCTGCCGCGATTGAAAAGATTCAAGCAAGAACAACACCAGTACAGAGTTGGTTCCTCGATCAGAGTTTAGTTTTGGGGTATTGGAGTGGAGAAGGCAAGCGTAGTTACCATCATACGGCGCCAGTTAATAGCTTGTATGCGCTTCATGAAGCTTTATTGATACTGAAAAATGAAGGATTAGAAAACGCTTGGGCTCGTCACCAACTGATGCATGAAAAACTCAAAAATGGCTTACAAAAGTTAGGCTTTGAATTTGTTGTGGACGAAGCCCATCGGTTGCCACAATTAAATGCGATTTACGTGCCTGAAGGAGTTGATGAAGCAAAAGTTCGTGCTCACTTGCTAGAAACCTATAACCTAGAAATTGGTGCAGGCCTTGGGGCATTAGCTGGTAAAGCGTGGCGTATTGGCTTAATGGGTTACGGCGCTCGATCTGAAAACGTTGCGCTGTGCTTAAAAGCGTTAGAAGAGTCACTCACTGAATAAAATCATACAGCAATGAGATAAAGAAAAGCGAAGGTCATCCCTTCGCTTTTTGGTATTTATTACTCAGCTCCTGAAGTGGGGGCTGGTGAGGCAGATATTGCTTGAGAAGGTGGCTGGTAATTGACGTCACTGAAATCAATCTTCGGGAACAAAAACTGCGCTTCAGCTCTAATTTGCTCCGCTTTACTTGAGTCATCTAAGCCATGGTAGGCCAAAATCAAATTATTATAAAATGCAGGGCGAGGCTTATCTTTGATGATTTTTAGCGACCAATCGATATAAGGCTGAATCAAGGTTGCGTCTTGTTGGTACAGCCCAAGGTTTAAAAACGTGCTATAGACATCCCAATCAAACCTGTCTTTCCAAACTACAGGGTTACTGACTTGATTCAGAATATCAGGGTTAGTTGGTCTAGTGGTCTCAAACTTCGTCAATACATAATTCGTATGTAATGCGCTTACCATGTAAAACGTAAACGCAACGGGAAGTACCAAACTAAAAACACGCAGCAAGCTTTTGGTTACATTACTAAAGCCGACTTGTCGATAACGAGAGACGCGCTGATCGACCCAGTACAGTAGGATAACGAAGATCAACCAATGCACGAGAGAGTGGTAGAAAGGGTATTCCAGTTGTGAGTGCAATACGATAGGTATAAACAAGGCCAGCAACGCAAGACGAGTTCCGCGTTTGGCTTGATAGATTCGATACAGTACCAGTGCCATCGCTAAGAAGATGCCGAGTATTGGCAGCAAGCCACCTTCTACTCCCCAGTAAAGCAGCTCGTTATGCGGATGATCCATGGCTGGCAAACCAGCTGGGTAATTCTCATTTAGGGCATGTTGACGAGCCGTATACAGCATGTACTCAGATTCAAACTTACCATATCCATAACCAGTAAAAGGCTTTTCAATCACCATGTCTAATGTTTGCGGAAAAGTATACGCTCGAGGAGACTCCATATTTACTTTTTCTGCGGCTAACCCACCTCCATCAGGAAAGGCAAGATGCATGACAACGACGGAGAATAAGAGCCCACTTACAAGTGACACAACCCAGCGGATAAAGCGCCCTTTGGTTGCAAAACGGTACATGTATGGAATGACCAACAACACGGCGATGACCGAGGCTAACCAACCAGTGCGTGAAGCCAACGCCACAATTAGTGGTAAAGTTAAAACTGGCACGGCATAGAGAAGGTAAACATCGCTTAACTTACGGTCGTATTTGTAGGGCTGACGTGCAAGTAAATAGCTGGCAATCACCAACCCTGTCGCAAGAAAGCTGGCCATTACATTGGGCTGTTGGAAAATACCATAAGGACGATTGGCCACCGTGTCGTAACCAAACGGATTACCTGGTTTGAGATACAGATATTGTGTCAGACCAAAAATGGCTTCGATAACAACCGCAAGGACAATGAACCATAATAGGCGTTGGCGATGTTTATTACTGAAATGAAATTGTTGTAAAACAATAAAGAACAGGACACCACACCACAGGCCAATGAGCTTATTGGCTGCCAAGCTGCTATTCGCATTTGGGTACTGAATGGGCACTGTCATGATAAGAGCACTAATGAACAAGCCGATGGTTAGTTTTGAGTAACGTAGCACTCGATTATTCGCTAGTTGGTAACACCCAATGCCTAATGCAAAGCTAAAAGCAATCCAAGTTGTCGCATTGAACGAAAGCGAAAGCCCCGAACCGCCGGGGTTGGGCATGAAAAAGTGCATTGCCAACACAAATAGTGTTGCCAAGGCAATGAGAAACTTGCGATTGAGGGGAACCTGTACTTTTTCGGGAGAAAGCTTTGTTCCACTTACATGTATAGTAGCCATAGTTATTGCGTTGTTTTGAATGAAAAAAGACCAGCACTTGCTGGTCTCGATACTTTACCTGTTTTTTCTACTTCAACATAGGCTTGAGGAAGTGAGCTGTGTGCGAACCCTCGATTTGCGACACATCTTCCGGAGTGCCTTGAGCGATTATCTCGCCGCCACCTTGACCCCCTTCAGGACCAAGATCGATAATCCAGTCCGCAGTCTTAATGACGTCCAGGTTATGCTCGATCACCACGACAGTGTTTCCGTGGTCGCGAAGTCTGTGCAGTACAGTGAGCAACTGCTGGATATCATGGAAGTGCAAGCCGGTTGTTGGTTCATCCAAAATGTACAAGGTTTTTCCTGTATCACGTTTGGATAGCTCTCGCGCCAGTTTCACACGCTGTGCTTCACCACCGGAGAGTGTTGTTGCCGCTTGACCCAATCGTATGTACGACAAACCCACATCCATCAGTGTTTGTAGTTTGCGAGCGATGGCAGGAACTGGATCGAAGAAGGTGCGTGCATCTTCGACCGTCATTTCTAGCACTTCATCAATAGTTTTACCTTTGTAACGTACTTCGAGCGTTTCACGGTTGTAGCGTTTACCTTTACACACATCACATGGCACATAAACATCTGGTAGGAAGTGCATTTCTACTTTGATAACACCGTCACCCTGACAGGCCTCACAACGACCACCGCGTACGTTAAAACTAAAACGGCCCGGTTTGTAACCGCGAGAACGCGACTCCTGTGTGCCTGCAAACAGTTCACGGATTGGTGTAAAGATCCCCGTATAGGTTGCAGGGTTAGAGCGAGGTGTACGGCCAATTGGGCTTTGATCGATATCGATGACTTTATCGAAGTGCTCTAGACCTTTAATCGATTTATAAGGTGAAGGCTGAGCCGTTGTCGCTCCGTTAAGTTGGGTATGCGCAATTTTAAAGAAAGTATCATTAATCAGCGTTGATTTACCTGAGCCAGATACCCCTGTAATACAGCTGAATAACCCAACAGGAATTGAAAGGTTAACGTTTTTAAGGTTATTACCTGTTGCGCCTAATAGCTCAACCGTTTTTTTCGGATCTCGCGGCGTGCGATCTTTCGGTACTGCGATTTCTTTAACACCACTTAAGTACTGACCTGTCAGAGAATTCGGATTCGCGACTATCTCTTCCATGGTGCCTTCCGCAACAACATTACCACCATGTACGCCAGCACCAGGACCAATATCTATGACATGATCTGCACAGCGAATCGCATCTTCATCGTGTTCTACCACAAGTACGGTATTACCTAAATCGCGCAAATGAGTCAGTGTTTTTAGGAGTCGTTCATTATCACGCTGGTGGAGGCCAATCGACGGTTCATCCAGAACATACATCACACCAACAAGACCTGCACCAATTTGGCTTGCTAAACGAATACGTTGAGCTTCACCGCCTGATAAGGTTTCAGCACTGCGTGATAAGTTTAGGTAGTTCAAACCGACGTTAACTAAGAATTGCAGGCGGTCGTTGATTTCCTTCATCACTTTTTCAGCGATTTGGGCTCGTTGACCTTCCAGTTTCAAGGAATGGAAGAACTCCAATGCATCAGCAATGCTGAGTTCAACAATCTCAGGTAGTGTCGTATCAGCAATAAACACGTTACGTGCTTCGAGGCGTAGACGAGTACCGCCACAGCTTGAACAAGATTTAGTGGAGATGTATTTTGCAAGCTCTTCACGGACAGAGTTGGATTCTGTATCACGATAGCGACGTTCTAGGGTATTCAGAATACCTTCGAATGGATGGCGTTTAACGCGAATATCGCCACGATCGTTGATGTATTTAAACTCAATCTCAGTACGACCTGAGCCCTTTAGAATGACATCTTGCGTTTTCTTTGGCAGAGAATTAAAAGGGGCATGGAGGTCAAAACCATAATGATCGGCCAATGAGGTGAGCATTTGGAAGTAGTAGTAGTTCTTTTGATCCCAACCGCGAATCGCACCTTGTGCCAAGCTTAATGAATCATCTTGAATGACTCGGCTTGGATCGAAGTATTGTTGAACACCCAAGCCATCACAAGTGCCACATGCACCAGCAGGATTGTTGAATGAGAAAAGTCGCGGCTCTAACTCTTGCATGCTGTAACCACATTGTGGACAAGCGAAGTTGGCGGAGAAAATAATCTCTTCACCGTCGCCATCCATTGGCGCGACAACTGCAATTCCGCCTGATAATTCGAGTGTTGTCTCGAAAGATTCGGCCAAGCGCTGTTGTAAGTCTGGACGAACTTTAAAGCGGTCTACCACAACTTCAATGGTGTGCTTTTTATGTAGTTCAAGGGTTGGAGGATCGGAAAGATCGCAAGTTTCTCCATCAATACGCGCACGAATAAAGCCTTGAGCCGCTAAGTTCTCAAGCGTTTTAACATGCTCCCCTTTACGTTCTTTGACAATAGGCGCCAATAGCATCATTTTGCTGCCTTCCGGCATCTCTAGGACTTTGTCCACCATTTGGCTGATGGTTTGCGCAGCAAGAGGGGCATGGTGCGTTGGACAGCGGGGTTCGCCCACACGAGCATACAATAGACGTAAGTAGTCGTAGACTTCGGTAATTGTACCGACGGTTGAACGCGGGTTATGAGAAGTAGATTTCTGTTCAATAGAAATCGCAGGTGATAACCCTTCAATGTGGTCGACATCGGGTTTTTCCATCAGAGACAAAAACTGACGAGCGTAGGCAGAGAGAGACTCTACGTAGCGTCGTTGGCCTTCTGCATACAATGTATCGAAAGCGAGAGAGGATTTACCGGAGCCACTTAGTCCAGTAATGACAATCAGTTTATCGCGAGGGATTGTAAGATTAATGTCTTTAAGGTTATGGGTTCGGGCACCGCGAACTTCTATTTTATCCATCGTTTTTGCTCTATGTATAACCAAGTGGGGCAAGTATTACATAGTGTGAGAAATGTGCAAAGAAAATTACTGGATAAAAAAACAGTAAAGTAAAAAGCCCAGCGTTGTGCTGGGCTTTCGATACAGTAATTTCGTACTAAGACGATGCTTTATACAGCTTTTTGTGTTGCGTGCTTACCTAGCTCAGAGGTTTTTTCATCTTTTAGATACAGGTTTTCAAAACAATAGTTAGTTGCTTCGATGTAACCTTCAACGCTACCACAGTCAAAGCGTTTGCCCTTGAATTTGTAAGCCAATACACAGCCCGCTTTTGCTTGTTTTAGCAGCGCGTCAGTGATTTGAATTTCACCACCTTTACCAGGTTCAGTGTTTTCAATCAGTTCAAAAATATCGGGAGTCAGGATGTAGCGGCCAATGATAGCAAGGTTGCTAGGCGCCGTGCCTTTCTCTGGTTTTTCTACCATGTCGTCTACGCGATAGATGTCGTCTTTGATCATTTCACCAGAGATAACGCCGTATTTGTGTGTTTCTTCGGCTGGTACTTCTTGCACTGCAACGATAGAACAGCGGAACTGCTTAAATAGTGCCACCATCTGAGCCAGTACGCCCTCTTGCTCGTTCACACAAAGGTCATCAGCAAGAACAACAGCAAATGGCTCATCACCTACCAATTCTCGTCCAGTTAGAATCGCGTGGCCCAAGCCTTTCATTTCGCGTTGACGTATATAAGTGAAGTTTGCAGATTCAATGATTTCACGGATATCTACCAACAGCTCTTCTTTGTTGGTACCGCTAATCTGATGTTCCAGTTCGTAGTTCTTATCAAAGTGGTCCATGATCGAGTGCTTGCCACGACCTGTCACAATACACATGCCGTTCATACCAGCTTGGATTGCTTCTTCGACACCGTATTCAATAAGCGGTTTGTTCACAACTGGCATCATCTCTTTTGGCATAGATTTCGTTGCCGGTAGGAAGCGTGTGCCATAGCCTGCAGCAGGGAACAGACATTTTTTTATCATTGGGGGAATATCCTATCTCGTTTTTATCAAGAATCTGCGCATAACTTTAACACGAGAGGTATCAATGAATCATGAATAAAGTAGGAAAAAATGTGAGACTCGGTGCGGAAAAAAGATGAGCGACTCGTCATTTCAGTTATCAGAGCCGCTCACATTGCATCATGACATTAAGTTTTGGTCTGCCCAGGCGATTGCCTGTACTCTGTTCTTTACGGATAGCTTTTTGAATATCTGATATAAGTGCGATTTGATGGTGAATTCACTGACGAATAACTCCTCGGCCATCTGACTGTTCGAGGCGCCAGCTTGTAGGCAACGCAGTACTTGTAGCTCACGAATGGTTAGGTCTACCGTAGCTGGTGCAGTATGAGTATTAATGACATTGCGGTAATAGTGTAAAAGTTGACTGGTTACATTACGCGGCAGCCAGTTTTGACCGTTAACAATGCCTTTTAACCCTTCTCCAATTTGCTCTAGCGTATCTTCGGAATAAAACACACCTTTTAATTGACCAAATGAAAGAAGTTCGTCCGTGGTTAGTCTTTTAGGCACGTTGAAGACAACGGTTTCAAAGTTTTTCCATACAAGAGGCAAGTTTTTGATCGATTGAACAAGTGATTTATGTTCACTGAAGTCGATCAGTAGAATTTTATTACGGTGTTGTGGCTTGGCTTCCATGAGTGCTGCGGTTGAAATCACCGGGATGCTCATATCAACGTACTTTTCGAGTGCCGCCACTTTTTTTTGCGCATTATCTTCCATACTGATCAGAAATAGCTTTCTTGCGTAAGCCGACTTTCTCACGTGTTCCAATCTCCCTGGGTTCAATAGAAGCCATAAACTGGCATTAAAGAGAGGCCATAACCATCGCTTTACTGAATAAATGCGTTCGAATTCAAAGCTTCACGAAACGATGTCTGCAACGCGAATCAAAAATGCTACACACGTAAGTTGAAATACGATTTGGGTTCTAGAGGGTGACTCAATAGATCACAATGGTATTAGACTTTAATCAAAACATTAAAGCGTGCTATTCTAATACGCTAAAATTTTATATATCCAGAGTGAAACGGAGCACATCATGGCCAGCCGTGGAATTAACAAAGTTATTTTGGTGGGGAATCTAGGTAACGACCCTGAAATTCGTTACATGCCGAATGGCGGTGCAGTAGCAAACATTACTATTGCGACTTCTGATTCATGGCGTGATAAAGCGACTGGCGAACAGCGCGAAAAAACGGAATGGCACCGTGTTGTGTTGTTCGGCAAACTTGCGGAAGTAGCAGGTGAGTACTTGCGTAAAGGCTCTCAAGTTTACATTGAAGGGCAACTGCAAACTCGCAAATGGCAAGATCAAAGTGGCCAAGATCGCTACTCAACTGAAGTCGTTGTTCAAGGCTTCAATGGTGTGATGCAAATGCTTGGCGGTCGTGCTCAAGGTAGCGGCGCACCAATGGGCGGTCAACAGCAGCAACAAGGTGGATGGGGTCAGCCTCAACAGCCAGCTCAGCAGCAGTACAATGCGCCTCAGCAACAGCAACCACAACAACAGGCTCCGCAGCAACCACAGCAGCAGTACAATGAGCCACCAATGGATTTTGACGACGATATCCCGTTCTAAATTCTGCTTATGCTTGAATCGAAAAGGCCGCGAATATCGCGGCCTTTTTTATTGTCGCAATCTAATGATTTCACAGGCTTCTCTTGGCAAGGTTAGGCGTAACAATAAAACTTATCAATGAGTGTGATTTTCTTTATGCTCCAGCCTCTCACTATCAGACTAATCCGATTGTTTGATGAACTCTTATCAAGTATAAATATTTCAATAAGGTATATGATGAATAAAAAAGGAATTTGGTATTCATGAGGTATACCCCAACTCTTAAGTTAAGCACACGGCTGGTGGCCTTTGTCACCATGATCGTTATCTGCGCCATGTTTATCTTGTTTGTCGGTGGCACCCTCTCTTTTAAACGTCTTGGGCAGGAATATCTCACCCATTATTTAGAAGGGATCGTAGAGGTGGTCGACAAGGAGATGGAAGATCCTGACGCCGCTTATTCTATGCAGCGCTGGATGCCGAAAATGCTGCAGGCTTCCAATATTGTCGAAATGACGTTGTCGACCAACAACGCCGTTGTTTATCGCTTCAAAGATACTTCTCATCAAATGGAAGCGTCAGTCTTGTTTGAGGCAGAGTATCAGCTGACTCACAATCAAGATTACACGATTCACTTTAAAGCAATTCCCCCTTACTTAGGTTACAGCTACTCAATGCAGGCGCTTTGGTCGATCACGCTTGCCGTTATATTGATCATCTTCTGCTTAATGCGCGGCGTGGCATGGCTTAAGGAGCAATTAGAAGGCTCCGAAATGCTCGAAGAGCGAGGCAGAATGATCCTGGCTGGTAGGGTGGAGCAGTATGCCAAAGGTGACAAAAAAGAATGGCCTTACACCGCCAGTGAAGCGCTCGATGTATTAATCGAAGAGTTACAAGATGCGCGTCAAGAGCGAAGCCGATTTGATACCTTTATTCGAACTCAAACCTTCCTTGATAAGCTAACCGGTACCGCTAACCGAGTGTTATTTGATAGCAAGTTGGAATCGGCGTTACTAGAAAGCGGGGCTCGCGGCGCCGTGTTGCTAGTTCGTATTCAAGACTGGAAACTGGTTGAAGAAGAGCAAGATAAGCAAATTACGGATGAGTTTATTGTTGAAGTTGGGAGTTTATTGTCCAATTTAGTTCAACGATACCCAGATGTTGTATTTTCCCGTTATTACGATGCTGATTTTGCGCTTTTTCTACCGCACCAAAGTGCGAAAGATGTGGCTAACCTTGCCTCGCAATGCATTCGCCAGTTAGAAAAGTTAATGCCGCCAGAGCCACTTGATCCAGACAACTGGTGCCATATTGGCATCACCACTTATAAAGAAGGTGAGCGACACAGCCAAATCATTGATGAAGCCGAGACTGCTTTGCGTAGTGCGCAACTACAAAATAACAATAATTGGAGTCGCTTCAAAAAATGGAACCACGATGAAGAAGCTCGCGGAAGTGTGAGGTGGAGAACGTTATTTGACACAGCACTTACACCTGAAAGTGTGATACTCTACGCACAATCTGTGCACCCAATAAGTGACGCGACGCATAAAAAATCATTATATGAAGAGTTAACATGTCGGATTCGCGATCCTGAGAATGGGATTGTTAAAGCGTCTCGGTTCATTTCTGCGATCAGACAGGTTGGTTATGAAGCGCAAATGGATAAGTCGGTTATTAATAAATTCTTAAGAGAGTTTAAGGATAATTTTGATAACTCAAGATCGTATGCGCTCAATTTGAATGTAACGCCATTTTCTAACCGAGAGTACTTTAAATGGTTTCGTGATGAACTCTTACAGTTGTCACGTGAGCAGAGAAAGTGTCTCAGTTTTGAGTTTGTTGAAGCACAATTTGTAAGACACTTAGACTTTATGCGACCAGTCGCTAAAATGCTGGCCGGTTTAGGGTGCCACTTAATGGTTGGGCAGGCTGGGCGTACCATCGTCAGCACTCACTATTTAAAAGAAGTGGACATTCGTTACCTTAAACTTCATCGCAGTTTAGTAGCAAAAATCGACCAACGACATGAAAACCAGCTATTTGTCCGCAGTATGCTAGGTGCGGCGGCAAACAGTAAAACTAAAATTATAGCAGTGGGAATTGAGAATCAGAACGAGCTCAACACATTAATTGAGCTCGGGGTTTATGGTGGGCAAGGGCGTTACTTTTCTGCGGAGCAGCAGTTTCTTCCTCGTCCCCAAGCGTTGCCGAATTCTCAATCAGAATCCCAAGTTAAATTGGGAAGACGAAATCGCTGGCGGAAAAAATAAAGATAATAATCATGGATTTCAAAGCACTATTCGACAAGCTTAAGCGATCATCTAGTGGTGATCGCTCCTGCTTTTTGGTTATTCAGCCAGACGCCGTTTATTTATCATCTTCAATCAAAAGTAGTCGTCCATACCAATTTGATATTTCTGAGTCCAATTGGGAAAAAGCCGTTGAGCAAGCATTGAGCGTTGCAGCGAGTGCGTATGATTCATTAACGGTTATTCTTTCTCATAACTATTACCAGATGTACCAAATCGACAAACCAGTCATGCCGCGTCAAGAATGGCCAGCCGCATTACCGTTTTTGTTGAAAGAACTGATCTCTGAGCGTGCTATCGACATTATTGCCGATGCGGTCGAGTTACCGAATTCAACCAAAGTGCAAGCATACGTCTTATCGCGAAAAATATTGGATAAGATTGTGTTACTGGCCAGTCGAGCCCAGTTACCATTAGAGGCCATTCTTCCTGAAGACGATATTTGGGGAGAGACTGCGGGTGAACTAGGAAACTTCCTATTATTACAACGCAGTGTGCGTGGTCATTTCCGTATAAGCGCTTTTGTCGAAAATACTATTGCGTTCCACCGTTCTATTCGCAGTGTGACGCCACCGTTAACGGGGGTTCCGTCTAGCGATTTACAGATGGACAGTCTGTCGTTAGAACTGCAACGTTCGATTGATTATCTTTCATCTCAGTTACGCCACGTGCAATTACATCAATTGAAAGTGTGCTGTGATGAAGAGGATGAGAGCGAGCTTGTTCAGGCTCTGAATTACCGTTTAAGTACTAAGGTTTCACTGTTATTACCACCAGAACATGAACTATCTGGACATGTTTTGGCTGACACTGCGGCTACTTCAAATACTCGACGCGTCAACTTATATCCCGATTACTTAAAGCCGAAAAAAGAGCTCCTGACGCTAAAAAATATCGCGTTATCTTGGGGCGTTTCGGCGGCTGCAATTCTATTTTCTTACGGCTATGTGACTTGGCAGAGTAGCGGTTTGGAAGATGAGATTGCTATTGTAAAAAGTAAAGGCGATATCATGAAGTCAGAGCTTGAACGTTATCAAGTCAAGCTACGTAAGCATCAACCTGACAATAATAAGCTGGCAGCTAAAGCCCGCTTAGAGCGTGAAGTCAAGGCGAAGCGAGACTCGCTTAAAGCTGTCGGGAAATATAGCGCGAGTGGACTGGTGTGGAATAAAGTAGTCACTAAACCTGACGGCCCATTAAATTACTTAGAGAATTCTTCAGATACGTCTATTTCTATTGATCTTTCCTCATCATCAGTAGATAAGGTTGGTGTGACTATTGGTACCAAGGAGCTATTTGTCCAGCCGGATTTACGCTTTGGCCGAGTTAATTTGGCTGATGTCGGCGGTAAGCAAGGTGATAACAACAAACCCGATTCACTTAAATTGCAGGTACCTCTAACAGTGGAATATTGGAAAGATGGTCGATTCGTGACAAACATTTCTGATAGTCAAACTACTATTTATGGTGTGAGAGAGAAATTCGAGCATAAATGGAAAGGTAATGAGCCTGACTCTAAGTATGTAGATGTGAGCTTGAACGGTGGAGGTGTCGTTACCAAAGGTACTTCAAGAAGCATTGTCGCGGTCGAAAGCGAATCAAACCGTCAGCAAACGGAATTGTGGCTAGATCTTACCGCGGGATCTAATCATCTCCCATGGCTCAAGTACAACTGGGACAATAAGAAAGCTGGTGAAGAAAACCCATCCTCCGTCGTCACCTTCGGTATTCACCGTGGTAATGACCGTGTGATTTACCGTGGTGAGCCAGGGTTAACCGGACAGTAACAACTTAGGTTTTTGCCCTTAAGTTAGGAAACTGCAAGAAATTGAGGCTTTCTGCTCATGTTTGTGTACCAATACCTTGCTGTGACAGCGAGGCATTGGTACATTTAGAGCAATTTTTGTCTTCTATATTTTTGCAGGATGAGCGAAGAGTATGTTTAAGAAACTTCGTGGCATGTTTTCTAACGATCTATCTATCGATTTAGGTACAGCCAACACTCTAATTTACGTAAAAGGGCAAGGAATTGTCCTTGATGAACCTTCTGTAGTTGCTATTCGTCAAGATCGTGTAGGTTCTGCAAAAAGCGTTGCTGCAGTCGGTCACGCAGCAAAACAGATGCTTGGTCGTACACCTGGCAACATTTCCGCTATTCGCCCAATGAAAGACGGCGTAATCGCTGACTTCTACGTAACCGAAAAAATGCTTCAGCACTTTATCAAGCAAGTGCACGATAACAGCATCCTAAAGCCAAGCCCACGTGTTCTTGTTTGTGTTCCTTGTGGTTCTACCCAAGTTGAGCGTCGCGCAATTCGTGAATCAGCACTTGGTGCTGGTGCGCGTGAAGTTTACCTAATCGACGAGCCAATGGCGGCGGCAATTGGTGCTGGCCTTCGTGTATCTGAGCCGACAGGTTCAATGGTGGTCGATATCGGTGGTGGTACAACTGAAGTTGCCGTTATCTCTCTAAACGGTGTGGTTTACTCATCGTCTGTACGTATCGGTGGTGACCGCTTTGATGAAGCTGTGATCAACTACGTACGTCGTAACTACGGCAGCTTGATTGGTGAAGCAACGGCTGAAAAGATCAAACACGAAATCGGTTCTGCTTACCCAGGTGATGAAGTTCAAGAGATTGAAG
Source organism: Vibrio sp. 1557 (assembly GCF_033340175.1). Lineage (NCBI taxonomy): Bacteria > Pseudomonadati > Pseudomonadota > Gammaproteobacteria > Vibrionales > Vibrionaceae > Vibrio > Vibrio sp. 1557. The sequence goes on from NZ_JAWOVZ010000031.1 coordinate 21,377, forward strand.
TTCGCGGTCGTAACCTTGCAGAGGGTGTGCCACGAAGCTTTAGCTTGAACTCAAACGAGATCCTAGAAGCGCTTCAAGAGCCGCTATCTGGCATCGTATCAGCAGTCATGGTTGCACTAGAACAGTGTCCACCAGAGCTTGCTTCAGACATTTCTGAAAACGGTATGGTACTAACAGGTGGTGGTGCACTACTTAAAGACCTAGACCGTCTACTGATGGAAGAAACTGGTATTCCTGTTGTTATCGCGGAAGATCCACTAACGTGTGTTGCGCGTGGTGGCGGTAAAGCTCTAGAAATGATCGACATGCACGGTGGCGATCTGTTCTCTGAAGAATAAAGGTTTAGGTGAAGCTCATGTCGGGCTTCACCTTCATTTCTGCTCTCTCTGTAATTCAAACATGCTCCATACCTAAAAGTATTTAGTTAAGTATTTTTAGGTTGCCAAGTAAGGCTCAATAATCATGGAAGCAATCAGGTCAAAAACAAGATGAAACCGATTTTCGGCAGAGGTCCGTCTCTGCAATTACGTCTGTTTTTTGCTGTCATCGTGTCGGCGAGCTTAATGCTGGCCGATAGTCGTCTAGATACGTTTTCCAACGTTCGATACCTACTAAACAGTATGGTTGCACCGATTCAGTACGCAGCGAATTTGCCTCGTAGTATGTTCGATGGCGTATTTGAACGTTTTAATTCTCATCAGGCATTGGTTGAAGGCAATCGCAGCTTAAAGCGAGAAGTGCTACGCCTGAAAAGCGAGCTTATCTTGCTCGACCAATATAAAGAAGAAAACCAACGCTTACGTAAGTTGTTAGGATCTTCATTTGTCCGTGATGAAAAGAAAGTCGTGACAGAAGTAATGGCGGTGGATACTTCACCTTATCGTCATCAAGTGGTGATCGATAAAGGCCGTATTGATGGTGTTTACGTTGGTCAGCCTGTTATCAACGAGAAAGGCATCGTCGGTCAGGTTACGTTTGTCGCAGCGCACAACGCACGTGTTCTGCTGCTAACGGACGCGAAAAATGCAATTCCTGTCCAGGTGATCCGCAATGATATCCGAGTGATCGCATCGGGCAATGGTGAAATGGATGAAATCCAACTGGAGCACATTCCAACCAGCACAGATATTCAGGTTGGTGATTTATTGGTGACATCCGGTTTAGGTGGCATTTACCCTGAGGGATATCCAGTCGCGACGGTTACCAATGTGGATCACGATACGCGTCAAGAGTTCGCCTCAATCAAGGCTGAGCCGGTTGTGGAGTTTGATCGCTTACGCTACCTACTGCTGATTTGGCCGAATGAAGACCGTCAACACAAAGTACTGCGGTCCAATGTAGATGAAGGGTTAGAGCAAGAACAAGAGGTAACCGATGGCCAATAATGTATTGAGTAGCCGAATGGTGATTGGCGTCAGTTTCTTCGTTGCGCTGGTACTGCAAACCATTCCATGGCCAGGTGTGTTAGATGTGTTACGCCCTTCATGGTTGTTCCTTGTTACGTGTTATTGGGTGTTGGCACTACCGCACCGAGTGAACGTCGGAACTGCGCTAGTGTTGGGCTTATTATGGGACATTTTGATCGGCTCAACGCTTGGAATTCGTGGCATGATGATGTCGATCGTTATCTACCTCGTGGCGCTGAATTTCCTGTTGATTCGCAACATGGCTTTGTGGCAACAGTCGATTTTAATTGCCTTTTTTACTGCGTTATTGGAAGTTCTGATATTCTGTGGGGAATATTTGAACCAAGACGTAGTATTTAATCCATTATCTCTGTGGACGGCGGCAATAAACTGTATACTTTGGCCATGGATGTTTTTATTAATGCGACGAGTTCGTCGTGCATGGCACGTAAGGTAAAGCGGTGAAGAAAAGCTTATCTCTCGTTCTCGCATCGGGTTCTCCGAGAAGAAAAGAGCTGCTTGCTCAACTGGGTTATGATTTTGAGATCGTATTGCCTGATGTTGAGGAAGCCAAACAGGCTCATGAGCAAGCACGAGATTACGTGTTGCGTCTTTCTTTGGAAAAAGCTCAGGCAGGCTTAGCGTTGGCTAAGCCTGATTCCGTTGTATTGGGCTCTGATACGGTCGTAGTATGCGATGACCGTGTGCTAGAAAAACCAAAAAGTTTTGAAGATTCAAAGCGTATGCTTACTGACTTATCGGGTCGTCGTCATCAAGTGATGACTGCGGTGAGCGTTGTATCATCGGAACAACAACATTCAGTGGTCGTTACCACTGACGTGTGGTTCAAACCACTGACTCACGAAGAAATCGAACAATATTGGCAGTCAGGAGAGCCATGCGATAAAGCTGGAAGTTATGGTATTCAGGGACTCGGAGGGCGATTTGTCACCCGAATCGAAGGCAGTTATCACGCTGTAGTAGGCTTACCTTTGTTCGAAACCGATCAGCTAATTCAAGAATTTTTATAATTGTTTTGAGGTGTGCACATGAGTGCAGAATTGCTGCTTAACGTGACCCCGAGTGAAACTCGTGTGGCCATGATTGAAGGTGGAGTACTACAAGAAATACATATCGAGCGCGAATCGCGTCGCGGTATTGTGGGCAATATATACAAAGGCAAAGTAAGCCGAGTGTTACCAGGTATGCAGGCGGCTTTCGTCGACATTGGTTTAGATAAAGCGGCATTTTTACATGCGTCAGATATTGTTCCTCATACCGAATGTGTGGCAGAAAACGAAAAACAGCAGTTTCAAGTCCGTGATATCTCTGAGCTGGTACGCCAGGGACAAGACATTGTTGTGCAAGTGGTCAAAGATCCGCTCGGCACAAAAGGTGCGCGTTTAACGACGGATATCACCTTACCTTCGCGTTATCTTGTTTTTATGCCGGGGGCCAGCCATGTCGGTGTTTCGCAGCGTATTGAAAGTGAAAAAGAGCGCGAGCGTTTGAAAAAGGTGGTGAACCATTACTGCGATGAGCACGGTGGTTTTATCATTCGTACCGCGGCAGAAGGCGCTGATGAAAAAGAGCTATCTCAAGATGCGGCATTTCTAAAGCGTTTGTGGCTAAAAGTCATGGAGCGTCGCTCAAAATACAAAACGCGTTCAACACTTTACGGTGAACTCGGCTTAGCTCAACGCATTCTGCGTGACTTTGTTGGCACAGAGCTCGATAAGATCATGGTCGACTCCCGCCTTGAATACGAGAACCTGAAAGAATTCACTTCTGAGTATGTACCGGAGTTAACAGATAAGCTTGAGCTTTACGAAGGTGACAAGCCAATCTTTGACATGTACGACACCGAAAACGAAATTCAGCGTTCTTTAGAGCGCAAGGTCGAGCTAAAATCGGGCGGCTATTTGATCATCGATCAAACCGAAGCCATGACCACCATCGACATCAACACGGGTGCATTTGTTGGTCGTCGTAATCTCGAAGAGACTATCTTCAATACCAATATAGAGGCAACGCAAGCTATTGCGCGTCAGCTACGTTTACGTAACCTCGGCGGTATCATCATTATTGATTTTATCGATATGGCATCCGAAGAGCATCGTCAGCGAGTACTTACCTCACTGGAAACGGCGCTGGCGAAAGACCGAGTAAAAACCAACATCAACGGCTTTACCCAGCTTGGCTTAGTTGAAATGACGCGCAAGCGCACACGAGAAAGTATTGAACATATCTTGTGTTCTGGCTGTCCTACTTGTGAAGGCCGTGGCAGCGTGAAAACGGTCGAAACTGTATGCTTTGAGATATTACGCGAGATTACTCGTGTGAACCGTGCTTACGACGCCGATAATTTTGTCGTGTACGCATCGCCGTTTGTTGCTGAAGCGCTATTGGGCGATGAGTCTCATGCGCTGGCTGAGCTCGAAGTATTTATTGGCAAGCAAGTGCGAGTTCAGGCTGAACCCCTGTACATTCAGGAACAGTTTGACGTCGTAATGATGTAATTTGGAACATTTGTGAATTCTGGTGTTAACCGTTTTGGGCGTTTTTGTGCGTGGAGTTTAGTTACTGTATTGGTGTTATTAGCCATATTAGTAACCACGCTTCGCGTCACACTGCCGCAACTTAACCATTTCCAAGATGAGATCAAAACCTGGGTCAAACAAGGCACAGGTTTTGACGTTTCTATTGCCAATGTCGCAGGGACGTGGCGCAATAATCATCCCTCAATTGCGTTACTGGGTTTAGAGGCAAATCTACCAAACGTGCAAGATGCACGCTTCGCTGTTGAAGAAGTCCAAATTGAGTTCGACCTTATTCAATCTCTTTTTCAACTTAAACCTGTAGTTGCAGACCTTACCATTCATAACCTCGCTTTAGACATTCACACGGTAGACATTCTGCCGACTTCTCATCGTCAAGAATCGAAGCCTGAAGTGGATAAGAGCGAAGTGAAACTCATTGACCAACTCGACTCACTTCTTTTACGTCAGTTCGAAGACTTCACTATTAGCGATTCACGGATTTGGTATAAGTCGGTGTCTGGTGAAACTCGCCGTTTAGATATTGAGCACCTTCGTTGGAGCAATCAAGGGAAACGTCACGTAGCCGAAGGCACGGTTAGCATTGCCGATGTTCGCCTGAACTCGTTGTTAGTAAGCGCTAACTTTAAAGATCATGGCTCGTTGCGCGATGTATCTGGTGAGTTTTACGTGAGTGCTCAAGATGTCTCGGTCACACCTTGGCTGACCACTTACATGCAAGAAGAGTCAGGAGCAGAGTCGGGTAAAGTCAGCTTAAATACTTGGCTAACGCTCAAACATAGCCAACCGCATGATGCTTATGTTGAATTGCTGCCTTCCGAGTTGGTGTGGAATGAAGATGGACATCATGAGCTGTTTATTGAGTCTGGAATTTTCAATCTTCGACCAGATAAACAAGGCTGGAAAGTAAATGGCCACTCACTTCAGATCAGAACCGATAATACCCCTTGGCCAGAGCTAGACGTCGCGTTTGATTGGCAACCAAACGGCTGGATGCTTAATCTCTCTCAACTCGACATTGAAGCACTCATTCCGCTCATTAAGCTGGCTCCAGAGTCAGAGTCGACCAGTGACCTTATTAACAAACTAGCACCGAAAGGTCGGGTCGAAGATGTCCGATTGTCAATGAACGGTGGTTTAGACACCTTACGCTACTCGGCTGAACTGGATGAACTCGCGATGACACAATGGGAGCTCCTACCCGGGTTTCATCACGTACAGGGCAGCGTATCGGGGGATGTGAATCAAGCTAAAGCAAAAGTCACCGTCATTGATGATGTCTTTCCGTACGGCGATGTATTCCAAGCTCCGCTGAATATCAAACAAGGTGAAGTCGATATTATCTGGCAGCAAGATGATGCGGGTTGGCGCTTGTGGTCGGATAAAGTGACGGCAGCAACGCCTGATCTTCAAGTCCTGGGGGCATTTCGTCTTGATTTTCCAAAAGAACAAAGCCCATTTTTATCGTTCTATGCCGAAGCGGATCTCTACAACGCGGGTGAAACATGGCGCTATCTACCGACTCTGGCACTTGGACAAGACTTGACCGACTATCTTTCGACCGCGATTCAGGGCGGAAAAGTGAACACAGCGAAATTGTTGTGGTATGGCGAGTTAGGTGATTTTCCTTACAAAGAACATAATGGCATGTTCCAAGCTTGGGTTGGATTAAAAGACGCGAAATTTAGCTTTGATACGGCATGGCCAACCATCACGGATTTGCAGCTAGACTTGCTGTTTGAAAATGATGCCATGTATTTGGATTCAAAATCAGCCACACTAAATGGCGTTCATGCCAAGCGTATCACTGGGCGAATCCCTGAGTTGGCAGAAGGTGGGCACATTGAGATTGAAGCGAAAGCAAGCGCGCCGGGTAATGAAGTCCGTGACTACATGATGGCGACGCCATTAGTGGATTCAGTCGGTGCCGCATTGACAGCGCTGCAAGTGAGTGGTCCCGTTTACTCTGAGTTTCAACTCAATATACCGTTTGATTTTGAGAAAGAGTCTCGCGCTTGGGGTTATGCCGATTTAACAGAAAATCGTGTTGATATTGAAGCGCCGCCAATGACGCTTGAAAACGCCACAGGACGTATCACCTTCGACAATGATGTGGTTACCACATCGGGTTTGTCGGCCGAATTATTACAACAGCCTATCTCTCTTGATTTCCATGGGGAGAGTGCGGAGCAAGGCTACAACGTGACAATTAATACACTAGGAGATTGGGATGTCGAGCCTCTCAAACCCTATGTCGGTGAGCGTTGGTTAAACCTTGTTTCTGGCCATGCGCCGTGGCAAATGGACATTGACTTGCAACTCAATGATGTTGGTTTCACTTATCAGCTTGAAGTGCTGGCGCAGCTAAATCGTCTGGCTAGTCAATATCCTTATCCTTTAGCGAAAAAAATTGGTGAGTCTGGGCAAGCGAAACTGCAAGCATCCGGTAACCAAGAGAGTATTTCAGCAAGACTACAGATCCCAAATGTGAAGTATCAAACTGAGATAGATATCGCTGGCGATGTCCCGGTTCTGACTGCGACTCATTTAATGGTTGGCAAAGGTGGCTTCCGGATTAGTCCTATTGTCGGGCACGATGCTTCGGTGCGTGTCGAAGAACTGAATTTAGACCAATGGGCGGAGCTTGCGCAGGTCTCTGAGAGCAAGCCGTCATCGTCTGTTTTGGCAAGCATGAAAACGCCGACCATTCCATTGCCGACACGCATTGAAGTTGAAACGCCAAACTTACAGCTCGGTGGGATTGAGTTTCATGATGTGGATTTTTCAGCAAGCAAGAAAAATTTGAGTTGGCAACTCGATGTGGACAGTCAAGAGGTTAAAGGGAAAGCTAACTATCTGAAACCCTATGATCTATCGGTCTCTTTAGAGCACTTGCATCTGTACATTCCAGGGTTTGAAGAGATGACCAAAGAGCGCAGCTCAATCTTTGCGAGTGAAGATCAAAACGCACCTTTGATTACCAATTTTGACCGCAAGTTTCACGCAGAGATGCCAAACTTAACTTTGAACATTGATGATTTTTGGCTGCAAGGCTACAAAGTGGGCAAAGTGAATGTTGATTTGCAGCGTCGCCAGAACCGTTTGGAGTGGAAAAATATCACCTTTAGTAGCGGCAAAAACCGCATTGATATGAGTGGTTGGTGGGACCTGACGAAAGAGAGTAGCCATTCCAACTTAACCATGAAAATGAAAGGTGATAACAACACCGATCTTATGGAGCGCTTTGGTATTACATCAGGCATTCAACAAGCACCATTTGAGATCAATGCCAATATGGAATGGGACGGCGCACCTTGGTCAATGAAGACACAAACCTTGCAAGGAAACGTCTCAACGGAATTTGGTAAAGGCGTGATCAGTGAAGTTAGTGGTGCGGCACGCTTGTTAGGCTTGTTTAGCTTGGATTCTATCATCCGTAAGATGCAGCTCGACTTTACCGACGTATTCGATAAAGGCATGGCATTCAACTCGATCACGGGAACGGGCAAAATCCAAGACGGTGTGTTTATCACCAATGATATCGTAATGGATGCGTTAGCAGGGGAAATGCAAATCCGCGGCATCGCTAATATGAACAGCAGAATGGTTGATGCGGAAGTGAAATTCACACCAGACATCACATCAGGCCTACCAATGCTGACCGCGTTTGCCGTTGCGCCTCAAACTGCTTTGTATGTCTTGGCCATCTCTACGGTGATATCTCCGGTGGTTGAGGTCTTCACTCAAGTCAATTATGAAGTGAAAGGCCCACTAGATTCACCAACGGTGAAAGAAATTTCGCGAAGTAAAGGTGAATACAAGCTGCCAGAAAAACTGCGTGAACAGGCCAAATAACTCACCGAATATAATGGAATAGGGAGGAAACACATGGAGCGTGTTGGCATTATTCAAATGACTTCGGGTCCGGATATTAACGCGAATTTGGACTTCATTGAAAAACAGTGTGCTTTAGCGAGCAAGCAAGGTGCCAAACTTGTTCTTACTCCTGAAAATACAGTGCTATTTTCCAGTCGCGAAGCTTATCATCAACATGCAGAGCCACTTGGCAGTGGCATGATTCAACAGCGGCTCTGTGAAATCGCTAGAAAGAACCAGTTAACGCTAATTGTCGGAAGCATGCCCATTCAAACCGCAAAAGGTGTCACCACCACAACACTTGTATTTCCGCCGCACGGTAAATGCATTGCTCACTATGACAAACTGCATATGTTTGATGTCGACGTAGCCGATGGTTATGGTAGTTATCGTGAGTCGGATACGTTTATGGCGGGTAATCAAATAGTCGTTGCGGAAACTGATATCGGCAGTGTTGGATTGAGTATTTGTTATGATTTACGTTTCCCAGAACTTTATAAAGTATTGCGTCAAGAAGGGGCGGATATCATTGTGGTGCCCGCTGCGTTTACCGCTGTGACGGGGCAAGCTCACTGGGAAGTATTATTGCGAGCTAGAGCGATTGAGACACAATGTTGGATTTTGGCAAGCGGACAAACTGGAACGCATCCATGTGGACGAAAAACATGGGGACACTCAATGGTCGTTGACCCTTGGGGACGTATCCATAAACAGCTTCAGGATGAAGTAGGTTTATTGGTGACTGAGATAGATTTGTCACAAAGCCAACAAGTAAGGCAGAATATGCCGCTGACTCAACACAGTCGCTTTCAAAATGAATTGAGACGGAAATAAAAGAGCTAACTATGAGCACAAACCAAATAGAACAGGCACTCCTTGCCCCAAATGGTCTGACAGAACAAGACATTGCTGACACGCTTGCCAGCATTGCGACGCGCCAGATCGATTATGCGGACATTTACTTTCAGTCCAGCTGGCATGAGTCTCTGGTTCTAGAAGACAGCATCATCAAAGATGGCTCTTTTAACATTGATTGTGGTGTTGGTGTCCGTGCAGTAACTGGCGAGAAAACCGGCTTTGCCTACTCTGATCAAATCCAGCCTGAAGGCCTGAAGCAGAGTGCAATGGCGGCGCGCGGTATTGCTCAGCAAGGGCAGAATGGTAAAGTCCAAGCGTTTAAACGCACCGAAAACCAAGCGTACTACGCCGCTGTGAATCCACTAGCTGAATGGGAAAAGCAGCAAAAAACAGAATTGCTCAAATCTCTAGATGCTTACATCCGCACTAAAGAACCATTGATTAAAGAGGTCTCGATCAGCATCAGCGGTGTGCATGAGCAGATGCTTGTTGCGGCAACAGACGGTACTTATGCTGGCGATATTCGTCCTTTGGTGCGTTTGTCTATTAGCGTGCTCGCACAAAAAGGTGAACGACGTGAACGCGGTAGCGCTGGTGGCGGCGGCCGTTTCGGTTACGATTTCTTTTTAACGGAAAGCAATGGTGTGAAACAAGCTTTTCATTACGCAGACGAAGCGATTCGCATGGCGTTAATCAACCTTGAAGCAGAAGCAGCACCAGCTGGCATGATGCCAGTGGTATTGGGTTCTGGCTGGCCTGGCGTGTTGCTACACGAAGCGGTAGGTCATGGCCTAGAAGGTGATTTTAACCGGAAGGAATCTTCGGTTTTCTCTGGCAAAATGGGTCAACAAGTGACGTCTTCGCTGTGTACCATCGTCGATGATGGCACGTTAAAAGACCTTCGTGGTTCACTGAATGTGGATGATGAAGGGGTAAACGGCCAGTACAACACGCTTATCGAAAATGGTGTGCTGAAAGGTTACATGCAAGACAAGCTAAACGCGCGGTTAATGGGTGTGAACCCAACAGGTAACGGTCGTCGTGAGTCTTATGCACATTTACCAATGCCGCGTATGACCAACACCTACATGCTACCAGGTGAACATACGCCAGAAGAAATAATCTCGACGGTCGAGAAAGGGTTGTATGCGCCAAACTTTGGTGGCGGTCAGGTGGACATTACTTCGGGTAAGTTTGTGTTCTCTGCATCCGAAGCATACTTGATTGAAAACGGTAAAATTACGCGCCCTGTTAAAGGTGCGACGTTGATTGGATCAGGTATCGAAGCAATGCAGCAAGTCTCTATGGTCGGTAACGACCTAAGTATCGACAAGGGCGTTGGCGTATGTGGTAAAGCAGGTCAAAGTGTGCCAGTTGGGGTTGGTCAGCCGACCTTGAAACTGGACTCACTGACAGTAGGTGGCACTGAGTAACTCAGTTGAATCGTTATAAAAAGAGCGCTCATTAGAGCGCTCTTTTGCTTTGCGAGTCGGTGTCAATTACAGGTTTTCTTCAGCAAATTCCGCCAAGCGGCTACGAACCACGCCGTTGAGGTGAATATTCGCACTGCCTTCAAAGTTCTTGAAGCGTTCAACCATGTAGGTCAAACCAGAGGTCACTGGGGTGAGGTAATGGGAGTCAATCTGCGCCAAGTTACCGGAGCAGACGATTTTGGTTCCTTCACCACAGCGGGTAATGATGGTTTTGATTTGTGATGCAGTGAGGTTTTGACACTCATCAAGCAGTACAAACGCATTTTGAATTGAACGGCCACGCATAAAGTTGATCGATTTAAATTGAATGTTGGCTTTATCGCAGATGTACTTCAATGAGCCTTCAGTGCAGTGATCGTGTTTATGTAGCGCTTCCAAGGTATCGGTCACCGCCGCTAACCACGGCATCATTTTCTCCTCTTCGGAGCCGGGTAAGAAGCCGATGGATTCACCGATATCTGGCGTGTTACGTGTTACGATAATTTTATCGAACATGCTTTTTTCAATGGTTTGCTCCAATGCTGCTGCCATTGCCAGTAATGTCTTACCACTACCCGCCGCACCCGTTAGAATCACCAAGTCAATTTCTGGATCGAGTAAGGCATCTAACGCCATTCCCTGGTAGATATTTTTAGGTGTGATGTCCCAAGCCTTACGATGCATTAGACGTTCGCGGCTCAGGTCGAGAAGCGTTAGCTTGTCTTCATTGATGGTTTCTACGCGACCAGCAAAGTCACTGTCTTCATCAATAACGTATTGGTTGATAAAGGTTGGGTCGAAGGGTTCGCGACTGAGTTTGTGGTAAGTTTTTCCGCCCAGTGCATAGCTTTCTACTTCCTCAATACCGCTCCAGAAATCACCTTCACGCAATTGAAAGCCTTTGGTTAGGTATTGAATGTCGTCAATCAGTTGGTCGGTTCTATAGTCCTCAACAAAGCGTACACCAGCCCCTTTGGCTCGCAGACGCATGTTGATGTCTTTCGTGATCAGTACCACTTCACGTGGTGCACGTTTATTTTGCAGATAAAGCACCGCGTTGAGAATACGGTTGTCACCGGCTTTGTCGGCGAAGGCTTTGACGGTTTCCTGCAGTTCAAAATCCGCCAAAATGGAAATGGTACCCTGGTCGGGGTTGTCTTTAGAAACAGGAATGCCTTCAGAGATTTCATCTGGCGTTGCTTCTTTAAACAAATCTTCCAAGGTGCGAATAGCCACGCGCGCATCTCTTGCAACGTCGCGCTTACTGTCTTTGATTCGGTCGAGTTCTTCCAACACGGTCATGGGGATAACGACATCGTGTTCTTGGAAAGAGAAGATGGCAAAGGGTTCATGAAGAAGAATGTTGGTATCGAGTACAAACAGTTTCCGATCGGTATCGCCCATAGCGTCTCCTTGCCGTAGTACGGCTCTGCATGCGAGTTGTTAGGTCGTTTCCAAATAAGTGTGAAGTGACCTAACTCTGATTGCTTGCAATAGAGGTTGTCGGGCTGATGTCGGCTAGTGTGCAACCGAGTAGCAAGACAACTTACTGCAAACCCGTGTTGATCCTAATCGTGTACTAACGCGCTTAAATCATATGCAATGGTTTTAAACGCCCCTCATTAGAAGTATACGTAATATTTACGTTCTACAACTTAATAATTGGCATGAGTATTTTACAATTTGATTGCATTTAGAGTTTGGGAAAAAAAGTTTCTGCTTGGTGCGGTTTCGGCGTGACCTAAATCACAGCTTCAAGTAAGATTAGCGACCTTTTTCTGCGTATAGGCTACGTCCGATTTATCATGTTGAGCTGGCTTAAAAAATACTCAGTTCATACTGAAATGACGAATGCTATCGGCATAGCAGAAGCCAGAATCAGATCTAAACTATTATCCATGCCCACGGGCATGAGTAGACCAACAAGAAATACGAATCAAGAACTAATAACGAGGTAGTCAATTCATGACATTTGCTTTGGGGCAGCGCTGGATTAGCGATACGGAAAGCGATTTAGGTTTAGGTACCGTTGTAGCAATGGATGCTCGTACTGTGACATTGATGTTTGCAGCGTCAGAGGAAAACCGAGTTTACGCACGTAACGATGCACCTGTTACCCGAGTCACCTTTAATGTTGGGGATGTCATCGATTGCCAAGAAGGTTGGTCTCTAAAAGTAGAAGAAGTACTGGAAGATGAAGGTCTTTACACCTATTTCGGTACTCGTGAAGACACGCAAGAAACCGCTGTTGTTCTGCGTGAGATTTTCCTTAGCAACCAAATTCGTTTTAACAAACCTCAAGATAAGTTGTACGCCGGTCAAATCGACCGTATGGACAACTTTGTTCTGCGTTACCGTGCGCTAACCAACCAGTTTGAGCAGCATAAGAGCCCAATGCGTGGCCTATGTGGTATGCGTGCAGGTTTGATCCCTCATCAGCTTTACATCGCGCACGAAGTTGGCCGTCGTCACGCGCCACGCGTCTTGTTGGCGGATGAGGTAGGTTTGGGTAAAACCATCGAAGCGGGCATGATCATCCACCAACAAGTTCTGTCTGGTCGTGCCGAACGCATTTTGATTGTGGTGCCTGAAACACTGCAGCATCAATGGCTGGTTGAGATGATGCGTCGTTTCAATCTGCATTTCTCTATCTTTGACGAAGAGCGCTGTATCGAAGCGTTTGCGGATGCAGAAAACCCATTTGATACTCAGCAATATGTGCTGTGTTCTTTGGATTTCCTACGCAAGAGCCGCAAGCGTTTTGAACAAGCACTGGAAGGTGAATGGGACCTACTGGTTGTCGATGAAGCGCATCACCTTGAATGGAGCCAAGATAAACCGAGCCGTGAATACCAAGTGGTAGAAGGCTTGGCTGAACGTACTCCAGGTGTGTTGCTACTGACTGCAACGCCAGAGCAGCTTGGTCGTGAGAGTCACTTTGCTCGTCTGCGTTTGTTGGATCCAGACCGCTTCTATGATTACGAAGCATTCGTTGAGGAGGAAGAGCAATACGCGCCCGTAGCAGATGCGATTACTTCACTCTTTTCCGGTGAAAAGCTACCTAATGAAGCAAAAAACCAGATCACTGAGTTGTTGTCTGAACAAGACGTAGAACCACTTTTCCGTATTATTGAAAGTGAAGCGGACGAAGAAGCTAAAGCGTCGGCACGCCAAGAGCTGATCGATAACTTGATGGATCGTCATGGTACAGGGCGTGTTTTGTTCCGTAACACGCGCGCGGCCATCAAAGGCTTCCCTACGCGTAACGTGCATCTGATGCCAATGGATATTCCACCGCAATACACTACATCAATGCGTGTTGCTGGAATGATTGGCGGTAAGATGAGTTCTGAAGCACGTGCGATGAAGAACCTTTACCCGGAAGAAATTTTCCAAGAATTTGAAGGCGATGACGCGAGCTGGTGGCAGTTTGACTCGCGTGTGAATTGGTTGCTTGAAAAAGTAAAAGAGAAGCGCAGCGAGAAAATCCTCGTGATTGCTTCTCGTGCGAGTACCGCACTGCAATTGGAGCAAGCACTGCGTGAGCGTGAAGGTATCCGCGCCACCGTTTTCCACGAAGGTATGTCGATTCTTGAACGTGACAAAGCGGCGGCTTACTTTGCGCAAGAAGAAGGTGGAGCACAAGTTCTTATCTGTAGCGAAATCGGCTCTGAAGGTCGTAACTTCCAGTTTGCCAACCAACTTGTCATGTTCGACTTGCCATTTAACCCAGACTTGCTTGAGCAACGTATTGGTCGTTTGGACCGTATCGGTCAAAATCGCGATATCGACATTCATGTTCCTTACCTGAAAGGCACATCGCAAGCGATCCTAGCACGTTGGTTCGATGAAGGCCTGAACGCTTTTGCGGAAACCTGCCCAACAGGCCGTGCTGTTTACGATAAGTACTCCGATGATCTGATTGAAATTCTTGCCTCTGGTGATACCAGCACGCTAGATGAGATCATTGAAGCGTCAGCAAAAATGAATAAAGAGCTGAAATCCCAATTGGAGCAAGGCCGTGATCGCCTATTAGAAATGCATTCAAATGGCGGGGAAAAAGCACAACAAATCGTTGAGAAAATTGAATCAACTGACGGCGATACCAATCTGGTCACCTTCGCACTTTCTCTTTTTGACACGATTGGCTTGAATCAAGACGATAAAGGTGAAAACGCCCTGATTGTGACCCCATCTGAGCACATGATGGTGCCAAGCTACCCAGGTCTGCCATACGAAGGAGCGACGATCACGTTTGATCGTGATACGGCTTTATCTCGTGAAGATATGCACTTTATCAGTTGGGAACACCCAATGATCCAGGGTGGTATCGATCTTCTTATGAGTGAAGGGGTGGGGACGTCTGCGGTATCTCTATTGAAAAACAAAGCGTTACCAGTCGGGACTATTCTTCTTGAGTTGATTTACGCGGTAGATGCACAAGCGCCAAAACGCAGTGGTATCGCGCGCTTCTTACCGAAAACGCCAATCCGTTTAATGATGGACTCGCGTGGTAATGATTTGTCTGCTCAAGTGGAGTTTGAAAGCTTTAACCGCCAGCTCAGCCCAGTAAACCGTCACTTAGGTAGCAAGTTGGTTACGTCGGTACAGAAAGACGTACACCGCTTAATTGAAGCCGGTGATGTTCTTATTGAAGAGAAGGTCGAAGAAGTACGCAAACAAGCTCATCAAGATATGCAGCACAGTTTGAATGCAGAGCTTGAGCGTTTGCAAGCACTGAAAGCGGTGAACCCAAATATTCGTGACGAAGAAATTGAAGCTATCGACGCACAAATTAAAGAGCTCACTGGTTACATCAACCAAGCTCAGGTTCAGCTCGACTCGCTGCGTTTGATTGTGGTGAGCCACAACTAAGTAAGTATTTATTGCTCATTAAAAAAAGGTCTTCAGTTGAAGACCTTTTTCTTTATTTACGGTTTAGTTTCTTTATGCGGAATGCATTAATCACTGATAGCTATCTCATTTACATCAACCACTTCCACCAGATAAATACAGCCAAGAAGCCAAACAAGTAAATCAGGCCTGCAATCGACAACCACTTTAGTTTAGGTCCAACAGCCAAAGGCTCAGGTAACTCAGTTTTGCTCACTAAGGTGTAATTTAGCAGAGCAAAGAATGGCGTGGTCATAAAGGCGAGGATCATCGCAAAGTTCAGCATAGGCAATAACGCAGAAGCCCAGAAAACCACAATACCCAATGCAAGTAAGGAGACTACCAGCATGATCGCTGAAGTGGTTTTAGGGTTAGTGTCTGGTTGCGAGCGCAGTAGGCGTTGAGAATCCGAAATAACGCGCGAATAGCCATCAATAACGGTAATCGTGCTGCCAAAGATACAGAAAAACGCAATTACCGCGATCAAGTAACGAGACCATTCGCCAATCGTTGCCGCATATAAGCCAACCAATTGGTGGGAGAAGCCAACACCAGAACTTTCAAGCGCAACGCCAGATCCATAAAGCATCAAAGAGCCTAGCGATACAAAGATAATGGCAAGAAACGCCGTGCCAATATAACCGACATTAAAGTCAAATAGAGCAGAGCGGTATGTTACTTCTTGCTGGCTTGATTGGCGTTTTAGCCACGCTGAGGTTAAACAGGAGATCTCAATCGGTGCAGGCATCCACCCCATTGTCACGACGATAAAACCAATAGCCGCAATAGACCAAGGTGATGGCGGCTCGAAGTTGGCTACTTGCTCAACAGGGTTACCAACGGCGATAGAAACAGCGAGTAAAGTCGCGATGGTTAACACCGACATGATCACCTTAGATAGCGTATCGAGCGCTTTGTAATGGCCAGCAAATAATATAATCAGGCAGGTGACAATCACAATGATACTGAGTGATGCCATTGATAGTGAAAACGGAATGAAGTAGCCCAGCAAGCTAGCGCTAAACATCAACAAAGCGGCGGTATTGATGACGGCCGATACCACGCTCAGAAATAGAAATAGCCATAGATAAGGCCGACCTAATTTCGCGTAGCCCTCAACCAAGGTCAGCCCTGTCCCCATGGTGTACTGTACGCCCGCTCGGAAAAAAGGGTATTTAAACAGGTTTACGAGCAGAATCAGTGCAGCCAATTGCCAACCATAAATCGCACCAGCCTTGGTTGATGCCACGAGGTGAGAGCCACCGACCGCAGCAGATGCCATTAATATGCCGGGGCCTAGCGAACGAAAAAATAAGGAAAGTTTGGATTGGGGTTTATCTATAACGGCGGAGTCCATTGCTTATTGTCCTTTTTATCTTATGTATCTTTCTAAAGAGATACATACCGCAGTACATGACAAGCTGAGCGATCGCCCTATACTGCGCAACGGTAATGTCTTTTAAATGCTGTGTTTTGGTGTATTTATTTTAAGTATTCTTTGCGAATACCATGCTGTGTGCATCTAGCACTCTATTCAGTTATGCGTCTTGTTGTCAAACTAAATTTACAACGTGCTATTTTTAGTTTTTATGCTAAAGGATTGACTTTGTTTTATTGGGTTGAACTTTTCTTCAGAATCCTGCATCTGGGTGCTATTTGGGTATATAATCGCGGCGTTTTTATTTTGTAGAGATCTCCCATGGCAATGCTTGAATATACCCCTCCCACCGACCCTTGGGTTGATATCGTTTTTGAGGATGACGACATTCTGGCAGTGAATAAGCCATCAGGGCTGCTGTCTGTCCCTGGTCGCCTTGCAGAGCATTACGACAGCATGTGGAGCCGCCTCAAAGAGTTGCATCCAGAAATTCAAGTTGTGCATCGCTTGGATATGTCGACATCAGGGTTGATGTTGCTGGCGAAAAACAAACCCGCGGAGCGAGCATTAAAAAAGCAGTTCCAATATCGCCTCACTCACAAGGTGTATTACGCACGTGTGTGGGGGCATGTTGAGCCGCAAGAAGGGAATATTGATCTTCCATTAATTTGTGATTGGCCAAATCGTCCACGACAAAAAGTATGTTTTGACGACGGCAAACCATCTCAAACTTTATTCCAAGTAGTGAAGCGTGAAGTGCACCCTGATGGCACCCATACGACCGTTGTGCGACTACTGCCCATTACTGGTCGATCGCATCAGTTACGCGTGCATTTGATGGCGATTGGTCATGCGATTGTGGGTGATGAGTTTTATGCAAGCGAAGAGGCGTATCAGTTTTCAGAACGTTTAGAGTTGCACGCTGCGGAGCTAAGTTTTTATCATCCAGCTACGGGTCAGCTGAGCAGTATTTTTGTACCCTGTGACTTTTATTCTGAAGCCGAGGCGATGATCTTTAACTATTTTTCGCCAGAGCGTACATTGCCTGATTATAAAACGTTGCCACACCCTTAATGCCAATTGCACTCAACAACGGTTCTTTCTAGTTCGCTATTTTTGGCTATTTCGTTACTGTGGTTGATGTATCCTGTCTTTCAGCCGTGAACAAGGAGTTGTTATGTCTTTGCCAAGCATCGTATTTTTAGACCGAGCGACCATCCCAGAACATATTGAGATCCCACGACCTGGCTTTCCGCACCACTGGCGTGAGTACGACCTAACTGCGCCTGGGCAGGTAATAGAAAGGTTAGCAGATGCCGATATCGTGATTAGCAATAAAGTCGTGCTTGACCAACATGTATTAGAGCAACTACCAAAATTACGGATGATCGCGGTTGCCGCAACTGGTTTTAACAACGTCGATGTGAACTACTGTGCTAATAATGGTATTGCGGTTGCTAATGTACGTGGTTACGCGACGCGTTCGGTGCCCGAGCACGTGATGGCAATGTTATTCGCTTTAAGACGAAATTTATTTGGGTACCACCAAGATATTGCCGCAGGTGAGTGGCAGCGTAACCAGCAGTTTTGTTTTTTTACTCACCCAATCGGGGATATTGGTGGTAGCACGTTAGGTGTTGTTGGTAGTGGGGCACTAGGGCAAGCGACGGCGAATCTGGCTCAAGCGTTAGGAATGACCGTGTTGTTTTCTGAGCGTAAAGGGGCGGCAGAATGTAGACCAGGTTATGTGTCGTTTGAGGAAGTATTAAAACGCTCCGATGCGCTGACTTTGCATTGCCCGCTCAACGATCATACTCAGAATTTAATTGGTCAAGCAGAGTTGAAACAAATGAAGTCCAACGCCATTTTGATTAATACAGGGCGTGGAGGTTTGGTGGATGAGAGCGCACTGGTGGATGCCTTAAAACAGCAAGAAATTGCAGCGGCTGGTTTTGATGTTTTTACACAAGAACCGGCTGACGAGAGCAATCCGCTGATTGCCAATATGAGTTTACCTAATTTGTTACTGACACCGCATGTTGCATGGGGCAGCGACTCATCTATCCAACGTTTAGCGGAAATCTTGATTGAGAACATTAACGCTTTCGATCGCGGAGACCGCGTTAATCGCTTAGTGTAACGCTGACTGTAAAACCAAAGATAAAAAAAGCAGACATTGACGTCTGCTTTTTGCGTTTAAATCGAATGCTCATTGCGTGAGCCCTCGAATTAAAACTCTTCTTCGTTTAGACCTTTAAGGATCTGAAAGATTTCGCGGTACGCTTTTGCTGGTTTCCCAGCTTTTCTCTCTTTCGCTGCTTGGCGAGCAAGTTGGCGTAGACGCTGACGATCCGCTTCTGGGTACATTTCCATTACGTCATCAATGGCTTTGTCACCTTCTTCCACTACGCGATCACGCAACGCTTCAAGTTTGTGGAATACCGCCGTTAATTGAGAGTGCTTATTACGAATTTTATCCAGTGCGGCTTGGATTGGCTCTGGATCTTCGTAACGCATCAATTTACCAATACGTTGTAATTGGCGACGACGCGCTTCATTTTTAAAGCGTTGCGCATCAGCAATTGCTTCTCGCAAATCTTCGCTCAATGGAAACTTTTCTAGAACTGAAGGTTTGAGGCCGACAAGCTCCTCACCTAGCTTTTGCAGTTCTTCCATGTCTCGCTTCATCTCGGATTTACTTACCCAGATGATCTCTTCTTCTGGTTCCCATGGCGCTTTTTGATTCTTACGTGCCATTTCAGTTGCCTGTGTTTTGATTAATATTATGACTATTTTAACAAGAATCATGGGGAGAAAGCGAAATTCTTGTTATCCTATTGTTCATCAAAGACAAGATGTGAAAGACAATGGATATTAAACAGCAGGTTGCTGAGCAACGTACCGAGCTAGAGCAAGCCGTCGCAAGAGCCTTAAAGCTTGCATCGGCAAAATCTGACGCCGCCGAAGTCGCAATTACTAAAAGCACTGGTTTAAGTGTTTCAACTCGTATGGGTGAAGTAGAGAATGTCGAGTTCAACAGCGATGGTGCGCTGGGCATTACCGTTTACCGAGGTCAACGCAAAGGCAGTGCTTCCACGTCTGATTTAAGTGAAGCGGCAATCGAGCAAACCGTTATTGCGGCGCTAGATATTGCACATTACACATCTGAAGACCCATTTGCAGGCCCTGCAGCAAAAGAATGCATGGTGCAAGATATCCCTGAGCTTGATCTTTTCCACCCTGACGCACCCGATCCAGACTATGCTGCCAATGTGGCGATTGCAGCAGAAAAAGAGGCGCTAAGTTATAACAGTGCAATCAAACAAAGTGATGGCGCGAGTTATGATAGTCATTACGGCGTGAAAGTGTATGGCAATAGCCATGGCTTATTAGCTAGTTATGCGTCTAGCCGCCATAGTACTAGCTGTTGTGTAATTGGCGTTGGTCAAAACGGCGAGATGGAACGTGATTACAGCTACACCGTGGCACGTCATCGTGATGACTTATGGACCCCAGAAACGGTGGGTCGTAAGGCGGCAGAGAATACGGTTAACCGCTTAGATGCGCAGCGTCTAAAAACAGGTCAATACCCAATCATGTTTGCGGCTGATGTTGCGACAGGCTTGATTGGCCATCTCGTTATGGCGATCAGCGGTGGTAACCTGTACCGAAAATCTTCTTTCTTACTTGACCATCTAGGCAAACAAGTGCTTCCTGAATGGTTCAATATCTCAGAACGTCCGCATGTATTGCGTGGTTTGGCATCAAGTCCATTCGATAGTGAAGGTGTGTACACTCAAGACCGTGAGATCATTACCGACGGTGTGCTAGCAACTTATCTGTTAACCAGTTATGCCGCACGTAAAATGAAGATGACGCCGACAGGTCACGCTGGTGGGATTCATAACTGGTACGTGAAGTCGACAGGCCAAAACTTCGAACAAATGCTTAAAGAGCTCGGTACTGGTCTTCTAGTGACAGAAGTCATGGGACAAGGTGTGAACGTGGTAACGGGGGATTACTCTCGCGGTGCCGCAGGCTTCTGGGTTGAGAATGGCGAAATCCAATACCCAGTATCAGAAATTACCATCGCAGGTAATCTAAAAGACATGTTCACCAAGATTGTGGCGGTTGGTAGTGATATTGAAACGCGCTCACAAATCCAAACGGGCTCTATCCTACTGGATACCATGAAAGTGGCGGGTGAATAAGCTTTTCTAGCAATTCTGACCCGTCCTGATATGGGTTGACACTTTTTAACTAAAACGCTCGATGTACTTCATCGGGCGTTTTGTATTTTAAAG
>NZ_JAWOVZ010000032.1:0-41564 GCF_033340175.1 Vibrio sp. 1557
CTTTAAAATACAAAACGCCCGATGAAGTACATCGAGCGTTTTAGTTAAAAAGTGTCAACCCATATCAGGACGGGTCATCCAAAACAAATCGTTAGCTTTGTTTGACTGGCGTTTTCACGGCTGAACGCTTCCCAAACCAATAGCCCAAGCCAAGCGGTGCAAAGAATATAACGGCAATGAACAGAATAAAGTAGATGATGGTACTTTTGACAAGTTCAATCAGCTTAGTCATTGCGAGATTCACAACCTCTTGCGACACTCGATCCATATCTTGAGCAAACTTCTCGCGCTCATGGGTAATGATCTGTGCGATTTCTTGGCGCTCTCTGGCAACCATCAGCTCTATAGCTTGGCGTTCTTCACCCAACTGAGATAAACGCGCCTCCGTCCTTTGATCGATATCGTCAACCAAAGGTTGTAACTCCAGCGCCATTTGCTCTGCCAAATAACGCATGTACTCTGGGTTGTTATCGATAAAATCCCTCACCGAATCAGCGGTAACTTGCAAACTATTGAGCGCCGCATTGACTTTTTCGATACTGGCAGAGCTATTCAAGGCCAACAACTGCGCTTTCCACGTCATAATTTTTGGTGTCTGTTCTGATACCAGACTTAGACGATCAGAGACATCCCCGAGTGCTTCTGGCATCGTGCCTAGCGTTGTAACGGCTTCCTCTTCGCTAATTTGGTTTGCATCTAACCACCTACGGTAAGCCGGAGTCCTAATCATGCTTAAATCAGCGAAGGGATGCTGCTTGGCGAACTCT
The DNA here is from genome assembly GCF_033340175.1 of Vibrio sp. 1557. Lineage (NCBI taxonomy): Bacteria > Pseudomonadati > Pseudomonadota > Gammaproteobacteria > Vibrionales > Vibrionaceae > Vibrio > Vibrio sp. 1557. The sequence goes on from NZ_JAWOVZ010000032.1 coordinate 768, forward strand.
GCAACAAACGTTTGTGTCTTGATGTATGCTTCTTTCTTCAATAAAGATTGAGCCAGTTTATCTACCTCTTTCGCTAAATAAACGGAAACTAACTTGGCCTCATCGGACGCAAAGAGCTCATTACCAGAAGCGGTAGTAAAAAACTGTTCCATTTGTAGCGTGAAAGTCCATGTATCAATCAGTGCAGCCATTGGGGACACTTGGTATGCAGAAGCTTGGATGCCTTCTTCAGCATTTATCTTCCAAAGTAAAATATAAGATTGATGAACTTCATCATGAGGCTCATATTGTTCGTGTAGTGCGTCTGCTGCTTGCTCAACCTGAGCAAAAAACTGCTGCGCATACTCACGAGTCAAAAGACGCATATTGAGCTCTTGTTTGGTAAGAGGGACGGTTTGACTCTCGATCTTGACTTCGAGCAGGGAGCACCCTGAAAGCATCATAACCAGCCCTATCAACATCATTGAAGACATTCGGCGAACGGACATGAAAACACCTTTAACAAATTGTATAGAACAGGAATAAAGCGAACTAAGTCATATAGTTCGAGCCTTTATTACCTCAACTCTTATGACATTAAGTCAGAGCAATATCAATCTGTTAGCGCTTCTGTTATCTTTTCACTATTGAGAACATTATTAGCAAAAAGTATGGTTTGTTTTAGGACATCATCTAAACATGCCAACTTCTCTTCCGGCACTTTTTGCCCTTGTTTAATCAACAGTTCAATATCACCCGAAATACAGTGCAATGGCATTGCACCTAAACTCCCTGAGACCCCTTTAAGACTGTGTGCGGCTCTTTGCGCTTGCTCTTTATCCTCTTCTAACAGCTGATACATTTTAGTGCCATCGCCAGAGTGGTCCTGAATAAAGACCTCCAGTAACATCCGCACAGCGCCCTCGTCACCAGACAGAGAATCTAACATTTTATTGATATCTATGTACGGCTCACGTTCCACTACTTCCACTTGTGATGAATTCACCTCATTACAACTTTTTTCGTTCATTTGGACGTTTTGAAAATTTTCTGACTGAGCTGAGGGAACAGTGTTAGCTCCATTTTCATCATCGCCAACTTGCTCTGACTTTTTATCATCGGTTCTGGGTAGTGGTATCGGTTGAATCGTTTTTGGGGAGAAGGCTCCCAATGAAATGAGGAAAAGGAGCAAACCACTGATTACAGACAGCCAAACAATAAAAGTCATTAGCTTCTGTTCCAACTTATCATTTATCGAAGTTAACTGGTTCGGGAAATCTGGATTAAGCAGTTGATTAGATAAATAACTGCCCTGTGCCTGAGCAGATAGTGCGCTTGAGGTTTGAGCAAGCTGGCGCTGAAGAGCACTTCGCTCTTCGGGAGAGAGTGCCTCTGATTCAATAAAAAGTCGGTCTAAGTCACGGTAAGTATCGCTATTCGTTGCAGAGTCACTAAAGACAGACTCAAAAACAAGCGCACCTAAGCGATAGTACATTGCCTGAATTTGCTCAGAGTTTTCTGTTCGAGCACGGCTGCTTCGTAACTGTTCAGCTAACGAAACCAATTCACTGTCACTTCTTACAAAAGCTCGAGCACTTTCTAAAAATCGGTCGGTCGTATAAAGCAATTGAGTGATGTCTGGTGTGATTTTCCCTTCAGAAAACTCACTTTCAAGCTGTAAGCGAACTGCATAAGCCAACTGAAGTTTCAGTGAAATTTGGTCGACGTGTTTAACACGGTAAGGCAGATCGAAGTTAAAAAAGTGCCTGACTTCTTCAACTTTACTTCCTAACTCATTTACAGTCGAAATCGTTTGAATCGTTTGTTTGGCTTGCAGCCAAATGCCAAGTGCTAAAACACACCACAAAACGAACCAGAACCAAACAAACCGCCGTATTCCTTCTTTTAGCTTCAGCAACACTTGCCCCTCGCATATCTCCATTAATTACAAGCATATACTATGGATGTTTCTTATTCACATAAAAAAAGAGAGCCGTTTGCTCTCTTTATTTAACGATATGATTTTAATTGCGACTTAACTGATCTTTTAGATTTGGAGGCGTCCCTTTAATCGTTAAGGTATCCGTCTCTGGATCATAAAAAATACGCTCGCCAAGTAAGAGACTATCGAAGCTAATATTCAAACCACCACCAGCTCCAACAAATTTAGTCAGTTTGCGAACCGTCGCACGATCACCTGGGAAAGACTCTTCAAGTTCGTACCCTTGCTCTTTGGTGAAATCCATAAAGCTCGTGCCATCTTGGCTTTGAGGAAGCTCTCCGGAAAGTTCTGAGATTTGAACTTCATCACCGGATTTAATTTGCTCATTGCAGTAGTCGTAAACTTGTTTCTTGTACTCGTTCACTTCTTGCTTTTCTAGCTTCGAGTCAGCACAAAAATCATCCACCGCCTGCATCAACACTAAGTTTTGTTGTTTAGTATCTAAGCCAATATCCGCTTGCAGAAAATCTAGGAAGAAGTCCGCCACTTTACGGCCAACGCGTCCTTTAATGTATTGCAGATAACGATTGGATTCCTTGTCGGTCTCGTAGCTCGACAGGTCGATGCGTGCGGCAATATCCATTTTGGTGATATCTAAGTAATCTGTCGCACTGATGTCCAAACCTTCGGTCACTTTTAAACTTTGATTCATTGGTAAGATACCGATGAACAAGTAGTCCGTTGCTAAACTCTGATACTCAGCGAAAACCAAGATACCTTCATCCGCAAATGGGTACTTAATCAACTCTTCTTTCAAGCGATTTGCACTAATTTGTGAGAAGTCGTAAAAATCTCGCTCTCCTTTGCGCATTTCTTGAAGCCAAAATTGAAATTCGCTGTCTGACTGGAAAGCGCCAAAACCTTTACCAGCTTTAGAATGGAATACTCGGTGAAGCTCAGCGACTAAGTTTTCTGTAGATGCATCGTTCTCTAATGATGCTGGACGAAAGTTTACAACCAGCTCGTCCTGATCGTTTTTGCACAGTTGATGCAGAATAACGTTTGAAAGATGAAGACTCATAGTGATTTTATCTTGCTACAAGGTTTTAGTTGATGGGCATTGTAGGTTATCATAAGCCGCTTTTACTATCATTATTAGAGTCTTTATGCCGATTACATCTAAATATACTGACGAGCAAGTAGAAAAAATTCTTGCTGAAGTAGCAACAGTTCTTGAAAAACACGCTGCTTCTCCTGAGTTGACGCTAATGATTGCCGGAAATATCGCAACCAATGTCTTAAATCAACGTGTTGCTGCTTCACAACGCAAAGCGATTGCTGAAAAATTTGCTCAGGCGCTGATGTCTTCTTTAGAAACACCAAAAACACACTAATCACGGACAATAGAACACATACATGGTAGACAGCGGAAACTCATACGGCGAACGTGTATCTCGACTAGTTGGTTGGGGTCACTGGTTTGCATTCTTCAATATCGTTGCATCGATGTTGATAGGCACACGCTACATTGTTCAGTCTCCTTGGCCCGAGACGTTACTTGGTCAGTTTTATCTGGCGGTTTCTTGGGTTGGTCACTTTGGCTTTCTAGTTTTCGCACTTTACTTGCTTGTTCTATTCCCGTTGACGTTTATCCTGCCATCGCGGAAATTGTTCCGTTTGGTGGCAGTGATTTTCGCAACCGTTGGGCAAACCATATTATTAATTGATACCCAAGCGTATCAGTCGATCAATTTGCACTTAACTCCCGTTGTCTGGGAGTTACTATTCAGCGAAGACAAAAGTGCGCTCAGCACTGACCTACAACATTTATTTGTTGTGATGCCGCTGATCTTCCTTATTCAACTCGCACTATCCGAATGGGTATGGCGAAAACAGCGCAAACTATCTCATAAGCACGTAGGACGCCCTCTCGCGGCCGTCTTTTTCCTCAGCTTTATGACCAGCCATTTGGTTTACATTTGGGCAGATGCGTATTTTTACAACCCAATTACTAGCCAGCGTTCAAACTTCCCTTTGTCTTACCCGATGACGGCGAAGAGTTTTATGGAAAAACATGGTCTACTTGACCGTGAGGAATACCTAAAACGTTTAGCAGAAAACGAAGGCAACGTAGAGTTAGTCAACTACCCTCTTGAAAAGCTTGAGTTTAACCGCCGAGTTAATAAGCTCAATGTGTTGATGATCAGCATAAACAATTTACGAGCGGATGCGCTTAACCAAGAAGAGATGCCTAACCTCTATGAGTTTGCTGAAAACAATCAGAACTTCCGTAATCATTACAGTTCAAGTAATGATACTTACGGGGCTTTTGGTTTGTTCTATGGCTTACCGACCAGTTATGCATCAAGCATCAAGGCGCAAGGTGCTTCGCCAGTGTTACTCGATGTACTGAAAGATCAGGGTTACAACTTCGGCCTATTCAGTGGCAGCGGGTTTGAAGATGATCTCTACTCTGAGATTATTTTCCGCGACTTAAAACTAGCGGAAGACCTCGATGGCACACAAGCTCATACCGATAAACAATCTATCGCAAACTGGAATACATGGTTAGCAGAGAAAGCAAGTCAGCCATGGTTTAGTTACATCGAAGTCACCACCGTTGATAATTTTGAATCGATTCCTTCAAATAATGACGAAGAAATGCCCGCAAGTGAGCGATTCAAAAAAGCTTATGAATATGCAGTGAAGTCGGCGGATAGAACTATCGCAGGTATTATTGATGAACTAGAAACGACGGGACAACTGACAAACACCATCGTAATCATCACTTCTAATCACGGTAGTGAATTTAACGAAACCAATACGAACAGCTGGGGAGCAAACAGCAACTACAGCCGTTATCAATTACAAGTTCCGATGGTGATCCATTGGCCTGGAATGCTGGCTGGCGAATTTAATCACAGCACAAGTCACTTGGACCTCTCAGTTACACTGTTGCAAGATATGCTCGGCGTATCTTCCAACCCATATGATTACAGTAGTGGTCGCAACCTATTCGATGAAAGTCGTCGTCGCTGGATCTTGGCGGGCGATACTCGCGAGCTTGCCTTAATTACTAGCTCACAAACCACAGTGATCGATAAGTTTGGCAACTACAAGCTGTATGACAAAAACTACAAACGACTTCGAGATGATGCACCGAAGTTGCCAGTTTTGATGCAAGGTTTAACTGAGTTACAGCGTTTTTATTCTAAAAACGATTAATACTTAGCAATCCATATACTATTCAAACTCCCCCTTTTTGGGGAGTTTTTTGTTTATTTAAACAACACAAACCACAAATTTGCGCAGTAAACATCCAATCAGTTCAACTAGGGGTTTACAACATTTTCAAAGCCTTATATTATGCGCATCAACAACGGAGAGATGGCTGAGTGGTTGAAAGCACCGGTCTTGAAAACCGGCATACGTTAATAGCGTATCTAGGGTTCAAATCCCTATCTCTCCGCCACATTTAGAAAAAGCCCGCTAAGAAATTAGCGGGCTTTTTCGCATCTCCAGACTTAAAAAGATTTGTACAAATCACTTATCACTTCTTGAACGCAACTAAGCACTCCACCACACTCAGAAAGAACCCACAAAAAATTAATGCCCTTTTCGTTCGTTCCAGTGTTGAATCAATTTGATATTTACGTCTAGTTGTATCTACTCATCAATAAAGACTTCTTTAGCGGCATTGATAAGCTGCAAATGGATTGGGACGAGGTCAGCATGATTCGTTCGATATCCACCTCCAACGACAGCTGCGACAGGGATACCTCGAGATTTCACTGTTTGCATTAAAAATCTATCACGTTCTAAGATCCCTTGCGTCGACACATCAAAATATCCAAGCTCATCGTCTTGATGTATATCGACACCAGCATCGTAGATAACTAAATCAGGGCGATGAAGATTAAGTGCCATATCGACCACTTCTTTAAACGCCATTAAAAAGTCCTCATCACCTGTTCCTCGCACCAAAGGCACATCGAGATCAGACTGAGGCTTCCTCGCTGGGAAGTTTTTATCACAGTGGAAAGAAAGCGTGATGATATCTGGCTCATCGTCACATAAAGTTGCTGTTCCATCCCCATGGTGAACATCACTATCAATGATCAATACTTTATCGACATGCTCGACTTCGAGCGCTTGCCTGGCCGCGATCACTAAGTCATTAAATAAACAAAAACCACTGCCAAACTCTTTGTGTGCGTGGTGATACCCACCACTCAAATGAATGGCCACACCGTACTCAAGTGCCTTTTTTGCGGTCAGAGCCGTGCCCGCTGCTGACGTTAGCGTTCTGGTAATGAGAGACTCACTCCAAGGAAAACCTATTCGGCGCATCTTCGCAGCTGGTATGTTTCCACTAACAAGTAACTCGACGTATTCCTCGTCATGAACACGTTTTACTTCCCCAACAGTTAATGCTTCGGGCTGGAAAAACTGCGTGTGCTCTTTCCAGTTATCTTTCTCTATATGCACCAATACCGATTCATAGAGGTACTGGTATTTCATAATTGGGTAACGATGCCCCTCTGGCAACTCAAGTTGAGAATAAATCGGGTGGTAGATAAATGGCAGCATGAGAAATTCTTAATAACAATGGTAACGAAATAGTATCAACTTAAAGGGTTGAATAAAACGCAATTTAATTGATAATGATTTTCAATATCAATTAAATTTAATATACATATGAATTCTACTTTCTTTGCTATTCTCGGCGCACTGTTTGGCTCTCTTTGTGCTCTGTCCCTATTTTCATCTCTCGTTGTTGGTGCGTGGTGGTTGGTTGATTTTATTGTGCTTAGCTAACACAATGACTTTCAACTGAAATCAAAAAAACATAGGTATTTGTATGAGTCAAACCGTCTTTATTACCGGAGCAAATCGCGGCATTGGCCTTAGCTTAACTGAGCTGTACCTGAAGCAAGGCCACCAAGTACATGCTACTAGCCGTTCCTTAGAGAACAGTTCAGAACTACAAACTCTAGCCTCACAATTCAGTAATCTGGTTTTGCACGAACTGGATGTCACTCACTACGAACAAGTCGCTAAGCTTGCCGATAAACTCCCTGCCATCGACTTACTCATCAATAATGCAGGATATTACGGCCCCAAGGGATATGGCTTTGGAAACACTGACGTAGAAGAATGGCGTAAAGCCTTCGAAGTAAACACCATTGCACCGTTAAAACTGGTTGAGCACTGTTACCCTCGCTTACAACAAGGCAAGATAAAAAAGATTGCTTGTATCTCATCAAAAGTGGGGAGCATGACCGAAAATACGTCCGGTGGCGGTTATATTTATCGCTCATCGAAAGCGGCGCTTAACTCGGTTGTGAAAAGCTTAAGTAATGATTTAACACCTGAAGGATTTACCGTTTTAGCGCTTCACCCTGGTTGGGTAAAAACGGCGATGGGCGGGCCAAATGCTTTGATAGATACGCAAACCTCCGCGCAAGGCCTAGCGAACGTGATAGAGCTGAGCACACCGCAGCTTTCAGGTCGATTTATTAACTACGATGGTACTGAGTTACCTTGGTAGCAGCATTAAGACACAACCATCACTAAACCAAATACCATCAAAGCCAGGCTTCATAATCGTGACTTGGTTGGCAAACATAATGTTCATCAGTGATCCACCAGCATAATTCACGCAATCTAACTTGAATTTATCTACATCCAATCCAGACTTAGGAAAAAGTAGAACAAATAAGGAGAAAGCACGATGGCAGCAGATAGGGATTTGGTTAATTTTAGCGAAGAGCACGAACTAAATTACTGCTTGAGAAGTGCTGGTAAACGCCAAACTCAAGCGAATCGAGATACATTAGTTGACTTGGGCAACCAGGTGAAAGAGGTACTGGACAAACGCGTGTTAACTCAAGGTGAAGTAAGAGGCGCGATCCAAAACCACGGTGATCTGTTCGAGTAATCTATTTTCAAGCATGCGCGGAGTTTAATTACGCCGCGCTTGTCCTATGCCTGCTTACCTTTGGTTGCACGAGATTTAGTCGCGCCACCGTTCTTTGAATAACTGCGCTTTTTACGTTTAAACGCAGGACGTTCCACCTTGGGTAGATGACGTAATGAATCAGGGATAGGCCCTGCTTTTACTTGTGCCATCAAGCTATCAATGCGCTGTTCCAGTGCTTGCATGAACGGCTGATATGCTTGATTTCTCTCTGCCATACCTTGTAACTGGTGCTCCCAATGAGCCGTCATATCAGGGTATGTTGAATCTTCTGGCAAGGCATGAATGAGACCTCTTCCCGCAGGAGAACTGAGAATTGACTTACCTTGACGCGTAAGCAGTTGGCGTTTGAACAGCGTGTCCAAAATACCAGCGCGAGTCGCTTCCGTGCCTAGCCCATCAGTGTCACGAAGGATTTTTTTCAGTTCTTTATCCGCAACGTAACGGGCGATCCCGGTCATCGCTTGCAACAGCGATGCTTCGGTAAAATGCTTTGGTGGCTCGGTTTTTCGGTCTTTTATTTCCCCTTCACGACAAGTTAACACGGTGCCTTCGGGTAGCGGTGGCACGGCATCAATACCTTCATCTTCCTTGTCAGTTTTGCCCATTAGCGCTTTCCAACCCGGCGAAACTAACTGACGACCTTTCGCGACAAACATACCACCAGCGATATCGAAAACCAATTTCGCTTCTGCGTAAACCGCCGCCGGATAGAACTGCATGAGGTACTGGCGCGCAATCAATTGATACACTTTCATCTCATTGCCGGAAAGCGCATTCACATTAGCTTGCTTCGGTGTAGGGATAATCGCATGGTGCGTATCCACTTTTTTATCGTTCCAGGCTTTGGACTTTAATGTTAAGTCTGCTCCCTGAACGGCAACTTGCAACTCTTTTGCGTTATTCGCAATAGCAGTTGTCACCGTCCCTGCTTGTGAGTAGTGTTCCATCGGTAAATAGCGACAATCTGAACGCGGGTAAGTGATCAGCTTGTGCTTTTCATACAATGCCTGACAAGTATCTAGTACTTGTTGCGCACTCATACCATAGCGCTTCGCGGCATCGATCTGTAAAGCAGATAACGAATAAGGTAATGGTGCTGATTGCTTGGTTTGCTTTTGTTCCGACTCCGTCACTTTTGCAGGTTGACTTGCGATACGGTTTGCAACATTTTCCACCAACTTACGGTTTAACACTCGACCTTCTTCGTCCTGCCAAGGCTTGCATGCCTCACTTGGCTTCCAACGAGCACGAATATCAAAAGTACCATTGGCATCTTGATATGGGATCAGAGCATGTAGGGTAAAATAGTCCTTCGGGACAAAGTTTTCGATTTCTTCATCACGACGCACCACTAAGCCAAGAACTGGCGTTTGCACTCGCCCTACCGAGAGAACACCTTGATACCCTGCTTTTTGACCAAGCAAGGTATAAGCACGAGACATGTTCATACCATACAGCCAATCAGCCCGAGAGCGGGCCAATGCAGAAACTGAAAGTGGGATAAACTCTCGATTACTGCGCATAGAACTGAGTGCACGTTTAACCGCAGGTAAGTTCAAGTCGGAAATCAGCAAACGCTGTGTGGATTCCTTCTTGGTTTTAGATAACTTGCAATAGTCGAGGACTTCATCAACTAACAGCTGCCCCTCGCGGTCAGGGTCTCCTGCATGAATGACTTCGTTAGCTTCTTTGAGCAATTTGCGAATCACTGTTAATTGCTTACTTGCGCTTTTCCTCGGTCTGAGCTGCCATTGCTGCGGAACAATTGGTAAATCTGCCATATTCCACTTTTTATAACGCTCATCGTAAGCGTCAGGTTCGACTTGTTCGAGCAAATGGCCGATACACCAAGTAACGATATCCCCGTTCCCACAGCGGATGAATCCTTGATCTTTCTTTTGAGGGTTTGGCAGTGCAGCGGCAATCGCACGGCCTAAACTTGGTTTTTCAGCAATAAACAGACGAGACATAACGTTTTGGAAATAAATATAATTAGGGCCACATTATCGAATGTAGCCCTAATAAATCAAGAAAAACTGTATAAATAAACAGTCAATTTATTTAAGTTTTCAGTTATAGGAATTCAACAAACTGAGAAAGGTCACGCTCAGGAACTTTCATCGGTGTACAACCAGGCGTGCCTAAGTACAAGAAACCAACAATCTCATCGTCACCCTCTAAACCAAATGCTTGATGAACTTCTGGATGGAACATCCACTTACCTGAGCGCCAAAACCCTTGAAAGCCTTGCGCTACGGCTGCCATTTGCATCGCTTGTACAGCGCATCCCGCAGATAAGTGTTGCTCTAGTGCTGGTACTTTCTCATGTTCTGTTACTTTAGCAATCACCGTGATCACCATTGGTGCGCGAAATGGGGCATTCTTTACCTTTTCGACCACCGCTTCATCACTATTTTCAGCTTCTGCCGCTTTTACCAATATATCTGACAGTTTTTTCAAACCATCGCCCTGTGCGATAACGAAACGCCAAGGGGTTAATCCCGCATGGTCAGGCGCACGAAGGCCAGCACGAATGATGTTCTCAAGTGCTTTACCTTCTGGAGCAGGCGCGGATAACTTCGCGATAGATCGGCGATTGAGCAAAAGATCGAGAGCGTCCATGAAAGAATCCTTATTGAATATCGTTGTTATTTTGTTTACGCCACTTTAGCACAATCTGCTCCTGCGAATAACAACCGGTTTTCTGTGGGCTTGATAACGTGCTTCACTTAACATCAATCTGGGTTTAATGTTAATTTATTCGCGAAATGAATAAGTTGAACATAGGCAGGTTGATGAACAAGGACAAACAAAACAGCATTTACGAAAAGATCGTTAATGACGAAGATGCCCGTGCCTGTAAGGCGATTCCTGAATCAGCTTGTCATCAAGTTCCCGGCAACTTTCTTAAAATCATTCTCGCTCAGTTTTTAACGAAGGTCGGCGATGCGTTAATCAACCCTAAAGTCACGTTGCCGTGGATACTACAAAGTCTCGGGGCTCCGGTTTACTTAATTGGTTGGCTGGTTCCTATTCGTGAGTCAGGATCCCTTATCCCACAACTTAGCATCGCGCACTACATCCGACGCATTCCAGTAAGAAAATGGGTCTGGGTAATTGGCAGCATCTTGCAGGCTCTTTCCATATTTGCAATCGGATTGGTCGCATTAACTCTAACAGGAGCAGCTGCGGGTTATGGTGTGATTGCATGTCTTGTGATCTTCAGCCTCTCACGCGGTTTAAATTCCGTCGCATCAAAAGATGTATTGGGCAAAACCATCCCTAAAAACCAACGAGGTCAAGTCAACGGCTGGTCTTCAAGCGCTGCTGGCCTGGTTACGCTGCTTTTCGCTAGCCTTCTGGCACTAGCCTGGTTATGGGACGTAGAGCCGACAGAGCGCTTTTACGGTCTGAGTTTAGGCTTAGCGGGCGTCATATGGCTCATCGCGGCATTCGTCTATGCGCGAATTAATGAGTATGCCGGTGAGGTAGACGGTGGTCGAAATGGCGTCCTCGAAGCATTTAAACAACTCGCGTTACTTAAGACAGACGTGACCTTTCGTCGATTCGTTATCACGCGGACACTATTTTTATGTTCTGCGCTGAGTGCACCGTACTACGTTGTGCTGGCACAGCAATCTCTGGGTGGACAGCTCTGGGTGCTAGCTCTCTTTATGTTTGCGAGTGGCTTAGCCTCCTTTGTGTCAGGTCCTTTCTGGGGAAGAATGTCCGATCGCTCTAGCCGCAGTGTGATGGTCATAGGCGCAATGATGAGCGCGCTACTTGGTGTTGTGTTATTTGTTTACGATACATGGGTCACCGCTAGCCAAAGCTTCCTATTCGTGATTCCTCTGCTTTACTTTTGTGTTTGTATTGCCCACGACGGAATACGAGTCGGACGAAAAACCTATTTAGTTGATATCGCAGAAGGTGACAAACGGACGAGCTATGTAGCCGTGAGTAACACAGTGGTTGGGATAATGCTGCTTCTAATGAGCTCTCTTGGTGTTATGTCGAACTTCTTGAGCCTTTCAGCTGTGGTGTTAGTGTTCTCTTTTATTACTTTTGCTGGCGTGGTAATGGCCAAACAACTGCCAGATATCAGTGACTAGTTCTATACAAAAAAGCTGCGCTCAAAGCGCAGCTTTTATGGTAAACACACATTAAAAGGCTAGAGTTTTACCGCCAATTTAACACCTTGACGAATCGCACGCACAGCATCAAGTTCACCCGCATGGTCAGCTCCGCCAATGATATGAATCTTCTCTCCAAGTTCAGACCATTTATCTTCAAACGGACGTACAGACTCTTGCCCAGCACAAATGATAACTTTGTCTGCATTAAGTACCTGCGCGCTTCCGTCTACATGAATGTGCAAACCTTGATCATCAATTCTATCGTAAGACACGCCGCCGACTAAATGTACGCCCCGTTTTTCAAGGGTACGTTTATGGATCCAACCTGTCGTTTTACCCGGACCTTTACCTACACGACCTTTACGACGCTGAAGTACCCAGACTTCTTTATCGCTGACCGCATCAGGGTAAGGGTATAAACCGCCCGGCTGAGACATCTCCTTGTCGATTCCCCATTCATGCAACCAGTCATCCAACGTTTGTCCAACTGGCTCTGTGAGCATGGTCGCGACATCTACGCCAATGCCACCAGCACCTACGATAGCCACTTTCTCACCGACTGGCGTTTTGTCTCGAATGAGAGTTTGATAGTCGACGACTTTCTCTGGGTTATCAATTCCATCAATATTGACTTTACGTGGCTCAACACCCGATGCCATCACTATCTCATCATATTCTGTGAGTAAGTCATAGTTCGCTTCCGTCGATAAGTGCAGATTCACGCCTGTTTCATCAATACGGTTAGCGAAATATCGTATCGTCTCTCGAAACTCTTCCTTACCAGGGATCTGCATCGCAAGACGGAACTGACCACCGATGCGGTCGTTCTTTTCGAACAAATCAACCTTATGGCCACGTTCAGCCAGTGTGGTCGCACAAGCCAAGCCCGCAGGTCCAGCACCAACAACTGCAATGTTTTTCTTTTTAAAGGCTGGTTCAACAACAATTTCGGTTTCATAGCACGCTAGAGGGTTCACTAAGCAACTGGCGCGCTTACCTTTAAACACGTTATCTAGACACGCCTGATTACAACCAATACACGTATTAATAAGCTGCGCTTTTTCCTGTTCGGCTTTAGCAACAAAGTAAGGATCGGCCAAGAATGGGCGCGCCATCGAAACCATGTCGGCATGACCTGAAGATAAAATACGTTCTGCTTCATCTGGCGTATTTATACGGTTGCAAGTGATAATAGGAACCGAAACGTGAGGTTTAACTTTTTCCGTAACCCATGTAAACGCACCGCGTGGTACTTGAGTCGCAATTGTCGGAATTCGAGCCTCATGCCAACCGATACCCGTATTAATAATCGTGACGCCAGCCTCTTCAAGTGCTTTCGCCAATTCGATAACGTCTTCAAAAGTGCTGCCCTGCTCGACAAGATCCAGCATAGAAAGACGGAAGATGATGATGAACTTGTCACCTACCGTCTTGCGTACCGCTTTAACAATTTCTAGCGGAAAACGCATACGTTTTTTATAGCTGCCACCCCATTCGTCGTAACGCATATTAGTACGTTTACATAAGAATTGGTTTATCAAGTAACCTTCCGAGCCCATTAACTCGACGCCATCATAACCAGCAAGCTGTGCTAACTCCGCACTATTAGCAAACGCGTCGATGGTTTTCTTTATCTGGCGGTCGCTCATTTCACTCGGAGCAAACTTTGCAATTGGCGCTTTAATGCCAGATGCACTTTGCGAGAATGGATGCATTGCATAACGCCCAGCATGGAGAATTTGCAACGCAATTTTACCACCGTGCTTGTGCACCGCTTCTGTCACAACTTTATGGGCTTTAGCATGTTTTGGCTTGCTGAATTCAGCACTCAACGGGTGTAAACGACCGCGTAAGTTAGGAGAAAAACCTCCGGTTACAATCAGTCCGACACCGCCTTTCGCGCGTTCTTCATAAAAAGCCGCGAGCTTCTGTAATCCTTCTTTGTGCTCTTCTAAGCCAGTGTGCATTGATCCCATCAGAACTCGGTTTCGTAATTGTGTGAAACCGAGGTCCAGTGGCTTTAATAGGTTTGGGTACATGGCAGACATCACTTAACATCCATTGTTATTATCATGGTCTGACCAGATTAAGCCTGCTCAACCAAAAAATCAAACAAGCGTTTACATTTTTGTAACACCGATCAATCTCGTGTGAAAATATGCCAATTGTTGAGTGGTCGTGATAAGCTAAAAAAATGTTATCTTTTGAGATCTTAGAGATAAGAACCCATACTTTGTTAGACTCGGCGTAACTATCTCGTTATGGAGACAAGATGAAAAAACTCTTCAAATTTATTGGTTTGATATTTAAAGGGATATGGAAAAGTATCACTTTCATCAGACTCGCACTGGCAAACCTAATTTTCTTGCTGATGATTGCCGTTTTCTACTTTGCCTTTACTTATACCGGAGACGGTCAACCTGTCGTCGAAAAAGAATCGGCATTGGTGATGAACCTTTCAGGCCCAATTGTCGAACAAAGACGTTATGTAAACCCAATGGACTCTTTTGCTGGTTCCCTTTTGGGTAATGAGCTACCGAAAGAAAACGTCCTTTTCGATATCGTTGATACTATTCGCTACGCGAAAGACGATCCTAAAGTGTCTGGATTAGTGCTAGCACTGCGAGACATGCCAGAAACAAATCTCACGAAACTACGTTACATCGCGAAAGCGTTGAACGAATTTAAAGCATCAGGCAAACCCGTTTACGCCGTAGGTGATTTCTACAACCAAAGCCAATATTACTTGGCAAGTTACGCCGATAAAGTTTATCTGGCACCTGATGGTGGTGTATTGATTAAAGGTTACAGCGCTTACTCAATGTACTACAAAACGTTACTTGAAAAGCTTGACGTTTCTACTCATGTTTTTCGCGTAGGTACTTATAAATCCGCTATCGAACCTTTTATTCGTGATGACATGTCCGATGCGGCGAAAGAGTCAGCAACACGTTGGGTTACTCAATTATGGAGTGCTTTTGTTGATGACGTAACAACAAACCGAAACATTGATGCGAAAGTGCTTAATCCAACCATGGATGAGCTGATTAACGAGATGAAGTCTGTAAATGGCGATATTGCTCAGCTCGCAGTCAAATTGGGGCTAGTGGATGAACTCGCGACACGCCAAGACATTCGCACTCTATTTGCAAAACAGTTTGGTAGCGACGGCAAAGACAGCTACAACGCGATTGGTTACTACGACTACCTTGCAACGATTCGTCCTGATTACACACTACCTCAACACGACATCGCCGTTGTTCTAGCCAGTGGCGCGATTATGGACGGTCAACAACCTCGCGGAACTGTTGGTGGTGACACGGTCGCAAGCTTGCTGCGTCAAGCACGCAATGATGAAAAAGTGAAAGCGGTCGTGTTACGAGTAGATAGTCCAGGAGGCAGTGCCTTTGCTTCTGAAGTGATTCGTAACGAAGTAGAAGCTCTGAAGCAAGCAGGTAAGCCGGTTGTTGTATCCATGTCGAGTTTGGCCGCTTCTGGTGGTTATTGGATTTCAATGAGCGCAGACAAAATCGTTGCTCAGCCAACAACCCTGACGGGCTCCATTGGTATATTTAGTGTCATCACCACGTTTGAAAAAGGCTTTAGCAAGTTAGGTATTAATACTGATGGCGTTGGCACATCGCCGTTCTCAGGTGACGGTATTACCACTGGCCTTTCTGAGGGCGCGTCTCAAGTGTTCCAGTTAGGTATCGAGCACGGTTACAAGCGCTTTATTTCTCTAGTTGGCGAGAATCGCGATATGTCTCTAGAGGAAGTTGACAAAGTTGCTCAAGGTCGAGTTTGGACTGGCCAAGATGCACTATCCTTTGGTCTTGTCGATCAAATGGGTGACTTTGATGATGCTGTAGAGCTAGCGGCGAAACTAGCGAACGTGACCGATTATGGCATTTACTGGGTAGAAGAGCCTCTTTCACCTACTGAACTATTTCTACAAGAGTTTATGAAACAGGTGAAAGTCTCTCTAGGTATTGATGCAACAAGCTTGCTACCAAAAAGTCTTCAACCCGTAGCTCAACAATTCGAACAAGACGCAAGCTTGCTCCAAAGCTTCAACGATCCTAAAGGTCAATACGCATTTTGTTTGAACTGCCAAGTGCAGTAGTTTTTCCATCAATATTACAAAGGGCACTTCTACTTGAAGTGCCCTTTTTATTAGGCTTTGCATCTCCTCAGATGACTTTCTGATGCTGTGCGTATAGCCTCGCATCTCAAGGTTATTTAGGTATATAATCCCCGCCTCTGTTCCCCTACACGAAAGAAAAAACGATGACTAGAAAACACATCTACATCGCTTACACCGGTGGTACCATCGGAATGCAAAAATCCGACCACGGCTATGTGCCTGTTGCTGGCTTTATGGAAAAGCAATTAGCAAGCATGCCCGAATTCCATCGTCCTGAAATGCCGGATTACACCATCCACGAATACGACCCTCTGATTGACTCATCAGATATGACACCTGCTGACTGGCAGCAGATTGCGAATGATATTCGTGACAACTATGACAAATACGATGGTTTCGTTATCCTACATGGTACTGACACCATGGCGTACACAGCGTCCGCATTGTCTTTCATGCTTGAAAACCTTGGTAAGCCAGTGATTGTAACGGGTTCACAAATCCCTCTCGCAGAGCTGCGTTCTGACGGCCAAGCAAACCTATTAAACGCGCTACATATTGCGGCAAACTACCCGATCAACGAAGTAACTTTGTTCTTCAATAATCAATTGATGCGTGGTAACCGCAGTACAAAATCTCATGCAGACGGTTTTAATGCCTTTACTTCACCAAACCTTCCTCCACTATTGGAAGCTGGGATCAATATTCAAGTTAGCAACAGCGTAACCGTTGGTGCACAACCAGAAGGTGAGTTTAAGGTTCACAACATCACGCCACAACCAATCGGTGTGATCACCATGTACCCTGGTATTTCACACGAAGTTATCCGCAACACGCTTCGTCAGCCCGTGAATGCGATGATTCTTCTGACTTTTGGTGTCGGTAATGCTCCTCAGAACCCTGAGCTGCTTGGTCACCTGAAAGAAGCCTCTGAGCGCGGCGTTATTGTCGTAAACCTAACTCAGTGTTTGGCAGGTAAAGTGAATATGGGCGGATATGCCACAGGTTGTGCGCTCGCAGACTCTGGTGTTATCAGTGGCTTTGACATGACGCCCGAAGCGGCGCTGGCAAAACTACACTACCTTCTAAGCCAAAACCTTTCTTACGAAGAAGTAAAAGAGAGAATGCAACAAGTACTGCGTGGTGAAATGAGCCTGTAAGTTCAAGCTTTCTGCGATCTAAAAAGCCCAATACAATTTGGGCTTTTTTCTTTCAAAATCAAAATAATAAAATTTTGAGAAATAAGGCGTAAGGATTAATCAATGTTCGGATTCACACGAACAATATCGCTCTCTTCTCCGCTGAATTGTTTTTTAAGCTCTTGTTTTGATTTAAAACTGATTTCACCACCGGCTGCAACCGTCATATGCTGCGCATCAGTATTATGTTTTGATTGATACAACATCACAGCTTGCATACACGAATCTCGCTGCTCTTTAGAAAGTGTTGTACCCTCAGGCCATCTTCCCGTTTCTACTGCATAGACTAAGCGATCATAAACTTCTGGAGTCATCGCTTGTAATAGTTGTTCTGCGTCCATAGTGTACCTTCTTATTACATTCTATTTACAGAACATAACGGGTTAAGAAACTGAGTCAAGAATACGAAAATGAATTGGTGTAACGGATCACAAGCAAAGCCATGAAAAGAACAAACTGGTTACTTCTCAGCCTCGCATGTTTTGTGCTATCGGGCTGTTTTGAAGGTAACGTGACAACCGAAGAGTTGTGCCAAAAAACACCAGAACTGCGTTGCGAGCAGCTCAATATGGATGACGGCCAATGTCGAATTCCAAGAACAAATTTGGTTTGGCATCGGTTTGAGCAATTGAAAAACCCATCGGAAGCAAACCAAATCATCGAATACGGTCTGGTCGCTGAATATAGGAAATGCTTAGAACTCGCCTCCCAGATCACCCCTATTGATCAAAGTGCTCTCAAAAGACAACGCTTTAATGCATTGGTACACAGTATTGATGAGCTAGAGCGCATTGTAAACGAGTTAAAAGGTTCAGAAGACCCGGCTACTTTGTATTTCTTATGGTCTCAAACGGGAGATACTCAAGCTCGGCGCGCATTTTTACAAATGGAAGGGTCTCCCCAATTAAATAATGCTGAGATGCAATATGCATTAGCCACTTTTTATACCAACCGAGATACCAAGAAAACCCTGGAGCTTCTTAATAACGCGTTGTCTTTATCTGATGAAGACAACATCAATCCGGTCATTCTCAAGTCAATGGCAAGTATTCATCAAGGGCTTGGAGACAAAGAGCAAGCGTATCTATGGGCAATGGTCGCGAAGAGATTCGACGTACCGCTTGCTGATGAAAAGCAGCTCCAACGTATGTTCAATTTCAGTCATCCAGAGCGATATAAGCAGTTGGATGAATTAGCCGAATCGGTGGCGAAAGCCATAGAGAAAGGTATCTATTCCCCAACAATGATACCCAGTGAGATATAAACGAAAAACTCCCGCAATGAGCGGGAGTTTTTATTTAAGTCGAGCGACACTCAGATCACTGTTGAGCTTGAATCATCCTGAAAGGATAAAACAATCTCGAGCACAATTTTGTCGTTATTATTCTGATTTGTTGAAAATTAACGACACAGAATTAACACAAAAACGCTCTCCTGTGGTCTGTGGGCCATCTTCAAAAACGTGCCCTAGATGGCTATCACACGTTGCACAACGAATCTCTGTACGTACCATTCCGTGACTTAGATCTTCTAAATAGCGCACCGCTTGATCGTTGATAGGCGCATCAAAACTTGGCCATCCGCAGCCAGAGTCATACTTGTTATCAGAGACAAAGAGAGGGGCATTACAACAAGTACAAGCATAAACACCAGTTTCCTTATTATGCAGTAGCTTACCGCTGAAAGGAGGCTCTGTACCTTGCTCTCGGCAAATACGGAACTCTTCATCAGACAGTTGCTCACGCCACTGTTCATCTGACTTCGTCACTTTTTTCCCGCTTTGTTCCACGACTTTCGGCTCCTTATTTACTGTTCTTGGTATTGACTTTTTTAGCAAAAAACTTGCTTCTCTTAACACTTGTAGCACATACTTTCTCACCAGGACACCATGAGTAATTAATTTGATAAGAGCACTTATCTCACCAGTTATATTACGCCAACTGGGCTACAGAAGAATCAGTTAAAAGTTTAAAAAACGTACATTTGCAAAGAATTGTTAAAAAAAGCGTCGCTTTTTTTTGACTTTAAACAAGTTAAGTCCGATTATCACTTGCAGATGTTTACTGGATTCTGTAATTTTACTACCAGTTATCTTTAATCAGAAATTAAGTTGTGGAGCAACTATAATGACTATCAAAGTAGGTATTAACGGTTTTGGCCGTATCGGTCGTTTCGTATTCCGTGCAGCGCAAGAGCGCAACGACATCGAAGTAGTAGGTATTAACGACCTTATCGATGTAGATTACATGGCATACATGCTTAAGTATGACTCAACTCACGGCCGTTTCAACGGTACTGTTGAAGTTGAAGGCGGTAACCTAATCGTTAACGGTAAAACTGTACGTGTTACTGCAGAGCGCAACCCTGAAGACCTAAAATGGGACGAAATCGGTGTTGACGTTGTAGCTGAAGCAACTGGTCTTTTCCTAACTGACGAGACTGCACGTAAGCACATCACTGCTGGCGCGAAAAAAGTTGTACTAACTGGTCCTTCTAAAGACGCTACTCCAATGTTCGTTAACGGCGTAAACTTCGACACTTACGCTGGTCAAGACATCGTTTCTAACGCTTCTTGTACTACTAACTGTCTAGCGCCTATCGCTAAAGTTCTTAACGACAAGTTCGGTATCGAATCTGGTCTTATGACTACAGTTCACGCAACTACAGCAACTCAAAAAACTGTAGATGGTCCTTCTGCTAAAGACTGGCGCGGTGGTCGTGGTGCTTCTCAAAACATCATCCCATCTTCAACTGGTGCTGCTAAAGCTGTAGGCGTTGTACTTCCAGAAGTAAACGGCAAACTAACTGGTATGGCTTTCCGCGTACCAACTGCTAACGTTTCTGTAGTTGACCTAACTGTTAACCTAGTTAACGGTGCTTCTTACGAAGACATCTGTAAAGCGATGAAAGAAGCTTCTGAAGGCGAACTAAAAGGCGTTCTAGGCTACACTGAAGATGCAGTTGTATCTCAAGACTTCATCGGCGAAGTTTGCACTTCAGTATTCGATGCTAAAGCTGGTATCGCGCTAACTGACAAATTCGTTAAGGTTGTATCTTGGTACGACAACGAAATCGGTTACTCAAACAAAGTTCTAGACCTAATCGCTCACATCTCTAAGTAATTAGAAAGTTAGCAATTAGCGAATAACTTCGTTAAAGAAAAGGCGGCTCTAGAGTCGCCTTTTTTGTATCTGGAATTTGAGAGAATGCAGGCTCGATGTTGCATTTAATGTGCGAAGCGCGTCTAAAAGCTCTCCCCCAGCGATAGGAAACTACACATGGATTTAAAAACTCTCCCAGCCCTAACGGTGCTATCTGATAACGTCACTATCGTTGAAGTTGATCAGATAAAAATCGTCCGCGTGATTCATGACAAAGCAACGGCAGGCATCTCGCTACACGGTGGTCATGTCGTGTCGTTCACGCCTGAAGGTCAAGAAGATCTGATCTGGATGAGCGAAAAAGCTGTCTTCGATGGTAAAGCTGCTCTTCGCGGTGGTATTCCGGTTTGTTGGCCTTGGTTTGGGCGTATTGCTGCTCCAGCTCACGGCTTTGCCCGCACCGCAGAATGGGAGTTGGTTGAACATCGTGAGAACCATAACGGTGTGATTGTTGAACTTGCTCTGTTCCCGACAGAAGAAATCCACGATATTTGGCCCCATATGTTTGACGCTCGTTTGGTGATTGAAGTGGGCGATGAGCTAAAAGTGACGCTCAAAGTCATGAACATTGATGACGAGGCTTGGACCTTCTCTGGCGCATTACATACTTACCTAAACGTTGGAGACATTAAGCAAGCACAAACGACAGGCATGGGTGCCGAGTACATTGATAGCTTGAAAGCTGATGCGGTATGCCAAGGTGGTAATGTTCTACAACTAACTGACACCATTGATCGCGTTTACACGCAACCAGAAGCGAAAATTTTGGTAAAAGACCCGGTATTGGATCGTACGCTAAGCGTACACAACCAAGGCCACAACTCAGCAGTATTATGGAACCCTTGGGCAGAAGGTGCGCAAAGCATGGGTGACATGGCTGACGATGGTTATCAAACCATGTTGTGTGTGGAGTCTGCTGTTCATGCACCAAGTATTGAGCAAGGTCAAACGCTCCAACCAGGTGAGACACATGAACTTGTCACTGTCATTTCAGCGCAGTAAGAATCACCATATAAAGGCCGGGATACCCGGCTTTTTTTGTAATAAAAGCTCTGCTTAGATGGTCCTATCTTTACTAACTTATTGGTTACTGGTCACTTTTGACGGTTTCATTAATAAATATCAAAAAAATTGATCATATAAACCGATAGCATACCGATACAAAACTCATAAATAATAAAAATATCAGGAATTAGTCTATGTTAGAGAGATACCGAAATCAAAGTGTCGGATTCCAGTTGAAACTGGTGATCACTTTGTGTCTATTCATTGCTTTCAGCAGTATTGCAGCGCTTGTTTACCGCAACGCTTCCGATGTTCTATTGGAAAGCACACTGAAAGAACACCAATCTAAAGTAGAATCAATGGCAAAAACCATTGCTGGCCAATTCGATGCTTACCTGCACACCGCTAAAGTCCTCGAATCTACTTTTCGCAATGGCTACCTTGCCGGTGTCTATGTCGAAAATTACACGGTTGACTTCATGGGACATGAAGTACCAAACATCACTCAATACAGTGAAAGCTTAATTAATGACACCAAGTTGGTCGACAGTTTCACACGTGATACCGGCGCTATAGCAACGCTATTCGCACCATTGGGTGACGACTTTATTCGGGTGTCCACCTCCCTAAAAGATCCACAAGGTCAGCGAGCGGTCGGAACCACGCTAGGCATCAACCATCCTGGTTATCAGCAACTTAAAGCAGGACAACCGTATTACGCTCAAATTAAATTGTATGGCGAGCGCTACATTACCTACTATGCCCCAATCAAAGATGCGACAGGAAAGGTAGCAGGCCTATCGTTTATTGGCTTACCAGTAGACCAAGCGACACAAACCTTGTTCGATGCACTCGAAGAGATAAAATGGGGCGACACTGGTTACACCATTATCGTTGATAACGACGAAAACAATCTTGGTAAATACCTACTTCATCCAGCAAAAAGCGGCTCAGATTCGTCAATACTAGAAGTCGCCGACTACAATGGTCACAAGCCTTTTGGCCAGATTTTCGAACAATCTAGTGGATTAATTCGCTACCCTTTCGAGTACCAAGGTAACGTAGGCGAAAAGTATCTTGTCTACACAGAGGTTCCAGGTTGGAACTGGAAACTGCTAGGTGGTACGTTTATCAAAGAAGTAACAAAAGGTAGCGACACGCTTCTCACACTCATTGCCATCATTTCTTCGGTAGCGGCAATCATTACTTTTGTTGTACTGACACTTTTCTTGAATCGCAGCTTACAACCTCTCACGACTCTAAACTCATACATGACTCGCTTAGCGGGCGGCGAAGTCAGCTTGAACATTCCAGCGTCTCGTAAAGCATCAAAGAATGAAATTACGAACCTGAGCTCGGGTGTCGCCAGTATGGCAAGTCAGCTCAATGAACTCGTTGGTAAGATCCGTTCAACAAGCGACTTAGTGGAGAGCAACTCCACCAGCGTTGCCAACGATGCACATAGCAATTTGACCCAAGCCGACCGACAACAACAAGAAGTCGAGCAAGTTGTGACAGCGATTGAAGAAATGGCCTCTTCCGCTCAATCTGTCGCACAACAAGTCGAAAGCATTGCGGAAAACGTACGCTCAGCAAATACTGATAGTCAATCTGGTCTCGCGATTGTTGAAGGCGTATGTATCGACGTTGCTCAACTTAACGATCAATTGGATCAATCAGCAACGGCTATCGAGCAAGTAAATCGCGATAGCGAGAGTATTCAAACCGTCACTAAAATGATTGATGAAATTGCTGAGCAAACCAATTTACTTGCCTTGAATGCCGCCATTGAAGCAGCACGAGCAGGTGAGCAAGGCCGTGGCTTCGCAGTTGTAGCAGATGAAGTGCGCACACTTGCGCACCGAACCCAAAGCTCAGTTCAAGATGTCGTGGAAATTATCGAGAAACTAAAAGGGTCGACTCATAATGCAGTTAATATGATGACAGACAGCCAACGCAGTGCAAACCAGGTCTTGGACAAAGCACAAGACGCGGGCACAGCATTAGAAGCCATCGCAGTACAAGTGCAGTCGATAGCCTCTCAAGCCGACGCCATTGCAGCGACTTCAGAAGAACAAGCTCAAGTTTCACAAGAAATTGCAGCAAATGCCCATTCTATCAGTGAACTTAACCGAGAAAGCCGCAACACGAGCGCAAAAACCTCGCAAAGTGCCATTGAACTTCAACAACAAGCACGAAACTTGAAAGAGCAAGTCGACTTCTTCCACTAATACTTAATAAGAGCCGACCCAGTCGGCTCTTTTTGTTTCACTTGAGACCATGCTTTTTGATAGAATTTGCCGCCCTACTTTCTGTTCGAGATCGTCATGAACTATCAATGCCCTCTATGCCACCAAGCTCTAGCGTTAAATGAAAAAACGTTTAAGTGCGAAAACAATCATCAGTTTGACTTAGCAAAAGAAGGCTACGTTAACTTGATGCCAGCGCACCACAAACGTTCTAAAGATCCTGGTGACAACAAAGAGATGATGCAAGCTCGTCGTCGATTCCTTGAAGGAGATTACTACAACCCAATGCGCCAAGAAGTGGCGCAGCTGTGTGCAACATACACTGAGGGGAGCACCCATCAATTATTAGATATTGGTTGTGGTGAAGGTTACTACACAGATCAAGTACAAAAGACGATAGAAACACAAGCGAACCATGCCACGATTTATGGCTTAGACATTTCCAAAGTTGCCATTCGTTACGCGGCGAAGCGTTACACGCACTGCAACTTTAGTGTGGCTTCTAGTCACCGACTTCCCTTCGCAAATAAATCCTTAGATGCCATTTTGCGCATTTATGCCCCGTGTAAAGCTGAGGAGCTGCAGCGCGTTGTAAAAAACGACGGCGTTGTTGTCACGGTTACTCCTGCTAGCCGCCACTTATACCAACTGCGTGAGCGCATTTATCAAGAAGTTCGTCTTCACAATGAAGAACCAGAACATATTGAAGGGTTTGAATTAGAGCACCAGCAGCATCTTAACTATGTTATGGACTTGAAAAACGGAGCCGCAATCGATTTATTGCAAATGACGCCATTCGCATGGAAAGCAACCGATGCTCTTCGTGAAGAGTTGAAATCCGCTACACTTTTCCAATGTGAGGCTGATTTTATGTTGCGTGTATATCGCAAAAAAACACTCAATTAATAAGTCAAAAAAAAACAACAAACGCAAATAGTTATCATTTATATTGATTCATTGCTCAGCCTCCATTAATATCATCCGGACATTTTTGGAGGCTTTTCAATGCGCTTTTCTACTTTGAGCTTGCTCTTTGCAGGCTTACTTACTGGTTGCTCTTCATATACGCACACCAACTCTCACGCAACCTCAGCGGAAGTCACTAGTTTTTACGACTATCAACTATACACCCCTTCTGGCGAGCACATCGCTCTAAGCAAACTGCCAATTGAGCTGCAACAAGCAGATGTCATTCTTATTGGTGAATGGCACACACACGCCGGCGTTCATCGCTTTCAAACCGATATGCTCAAACAACTTACGTCCTACGACCGCTCACTCGCGTTATCTATGGAACAATTTACCCGCGACAAACAACCTGTTGTTGACGCTTACCTACGTGGGGAGATCGGCGAACAGTACTTAATGAAACAAGCCAACGCTTGGCCCAATTATGAAAGCGACTATCGCCCTCTCGTGGAGTTTGCTAAGCAGAAAAATCTCCCGGTCATTGCAGCAAATGCACCAAAGAGCATTGTCCGATGCATTGGTCGACAAGGGTTAGATTACATTAACAAGCTCGATGATGATCAGCGGATGTTCATTGCACAAGCCATCAACACTGGTAGTAGTCCGTACAAAGAAAAGTTCATGGCATCCATGCATCACGGTAAGCCAGAGCAGACGGAAAAACAGTTTGCAGCTCAAGTTACCTGGGATGAAACTATGGCGGAATCTATCGTTAGCTACCTAGACGACAACCCAGGCGCTCAGGTTGTCCATGTTGCAGGCAAGTTTCACACCGAGCAAGGGTTGGGTACGGCAGCATCAATCTTAAGCCGCAGCCCGAGCTTAAAAGTGGTTGTAATTAGCCCAACAGATAACGTGCTTTCTGATAATACAGACTATCAGTTAGAGGTTCTCGCACCACCAGTACGGTATGTACAAGATGCTCACCGCATGGCGGCATATCAACATCTAACTAAACGCAATAACGATCTTCAATGTAAGTAGCTGGTCTTCAATTTAAGTTACTACCTTGCCGTTGCGTTGCATCATCACACCGCTCCGAGTTCATCGAGTGACAAGGGTCTGCTTCCTGCTGGTCTATTTTTTGCTAATGATCACCAATAGAAACTAGAAGCGGCAAAAGCAGACCTGTTTTTATCCAAATAGCTTCAGAAATAAACTTTGCCGCCGATAAAAATATAACTGCTTTTTACCCGCACTCAGTGACCGAGTGTCGATGTTCCAAGGAGTATTCGATGAATCCAGTAGGAAGCACTTCTGTTAATAGCTATGCCAAACAATCTGTCGTCTCTAAACAAGCAAGTATTGCACAAGAAGAAACTAGTGCTTCGCCGCTGAAAGTCGAACACAATAAGGTGACGCTTTCGACCGAAGGCAAAGCGCTACTTGCCGCTCTGCAACAAATCGAGCACGACAGCAAGAAAATAGAAGCAGAAGATAAATCTGTTGGTGAAAAGGTCGAATCTTTCACGCATGGTGCGCTTGGCATGGATCACCCCGATAAAATCGAGAAAGAAGAGGATGGCTCATATTCTGCGGGTCAATACCTTTCTGCGGCACTTACCGTTGGTGGCATCATACTGGCATTAGTCTGATAACCAGTCTGATAATCATCACGACAACAAATCCTATTTGAACCAAACACTTACTGCAGCCCATAATTTAATAAGCCAAAGAACGATATGATGCAAACGTAAGTGAATTCGACCGCTCTTGTGGCCCGATAATACATGCTCGTTTATTGCTCCCTAAACTAGGTTTCTTGTGAAAGCACTGAATGGATAACTTTAGTCCATGCTTTCAACTCCTAAGCGTAATCCAAGCCCACGTTTGTGGGCTTTCTTCTTTCCAAACTAACGAACGTTAGAGAGCGACTCATTTTTTCTGCAAAACCAA
Source organism: Vibrio sp. 1557 (assembly GCF_033340175.1). NCBI lineage: Bacteria > Pseudomonadati > Pseudomonadota > Gammaproteobacteria > Vibrionales > Vibrionaceae > Vibrio > Vibrio sp. 1557. The sequence continues at coordinate 27,428 of NZ_JAWOVZ010000032.1, forward strand.
ACAAAAACGACAATTTGGTTAAACTTTTATTACCGACACAAAACCTTCATAAATCATTGCTTTAATGCCTGCGCTTTCAATAAACAAGGAAAATATAATGAAGCGCTTAGTATCTCCAATCGTTACGGCAGTGGCTGCATCTACCCTCTCTTTCAACGCACTCTCAGCTGAAATCAAAAACGTCATTTTGATGATCGGCGACGGCATGGGTCCTCAACAAGTTGGTTTACTCGAGACCTACGCAAAACACGCACCTAACTCGGTTTACAAAGGCGAAAGCACAGCGTTATACAAACTCGCTCAAGAAGGTGTGATTGGATCATCACTGACCAATCCAGAAGACGCAATTGTCGTCGACTCTGCGTGCTCAGCTACGATGCTAGCGACAGGAATCCCTACCGCTTCTGAAGTCATTGGCATTGATAGCCAAGGCAACCATGTCGAAACTATTTTAGAAAAAGCCAAAAGTAAAGGTAAAGCAACTGGGCTCGTCTCTGATACGCGTATGACCCACGCAACGCCAGCAGCATTTGCCGCTCATCAACCACATCGCTCCCTAGAAAACAGTATTGCGGCGGATATGCTCGAAACAGGCGTAGACGTGATGATGTCTGGGGGACTTCGTCATTGGATTCCAAAGTCGACAAACGACAAGGGAGAGACATACGAGCAGCTTGAAAAGCTCACTGAAGGAAATGTCTACCTAAAATCGAAACGCAAAGACGAACGCAACTTGCTTACTGAGGCGCAAGACCAAGGTTACAACCTGGCTTTCAGCCGCGATATGCTCACACAAGCTAAAGGTGACAAATTACTTGGACTTTTTGCTTACTCGGGCATGAACGATGGTATTGCCTACAGTCAAAGCAAAAACGATCCAAAACGCACGCAGCCATCGCTGAAAGAAATGACCACCAAAGCAATCGACATTCTTTCAAAAGACAAAGACGGTTTTTTCTTGATGGTTGAAGGCGGCCAAATTGACTGGGCTGGCCACAGTAACGATGCAGGTACGATGCTGCATGAAATGCTTAAATTCGATGAAGCGGTAAACTCAGTTTATGAGTGGGCAAAAGGCCGTGATGACACCCTGATCATTGTTACTGCTGACCACGAAACCGGCTCTTTTGGCTTTAGCTACTCATCAGCAAACTTGCCTAAACCACAAAAACGCGACGGCGAAGCATTCAAAAATCAGGATTACGCGCCAAACTTCAACTTTGGTCAGTTCGAGATCCTCGATGGTTTATACAACCAAAAGAAAAGTTACTACGGCATGATCAGTGAATTCCAAGCGCTTGATAAGAAAGAGCAAACTCCAGAGAAGTTTGCGGAAGTCGTGAACGCAAATAGCGATTTTTCTATTACGCCTGAACAAGCAGAACGCGTATTAGCAAGTAAACCAAATCCATACCGACTCGCTGGACACAAATACTTAAGCGAAGAGAACGTACCGACAATCAATGACTTTGATGCTTTCTTTCCTTACAACGACCGTGGCAACTTGCTAGCGCGTGAGCATGCAACAAAGCAAAACACAGTATGGGGGACGGGTACTCATACGCATACTCCTGTCAACGTATTTGCTTGGGGACCTGCAGAAACTATCCTTCCAGTATCAAAAATCATGCACCACTCGCAACTAGGCGAGTACTTGAAGCAACAAATTAAATAATCAACTTGCACTTACTTCACAACTCGTGATGTTTCAACGCTCTCGCAAGGGAGCGTTTTTTTATGCATGAAAACAGTTGACGTTTTAAATCGTACACCACAATAATTATGGGTCTTTAATTATATGAATAAAGAAAATGTGCGAAATCTTTGCTAAGCAACCCCAAGACAACTATCAGTTCATCACCCGCTCTATCCGTATTGATGGTCACGCGACCAGTGTAAAACTTGAAGCGAGCTTTTGGACAATTCTTGAGGAAATCGCTAGTGCTCAAAACATGACGGTTCCTAAATTCATAAGCACTGTTTATCAAGAAGCACTCGAATACAATGGTGAAGTGAACAACTTTGCCTCCTTACTTCGATGCGCTTGCCTCACTTACGCCCGCCAACCTCAAGAGACCACTCGTCAAGCACTTGCGCAACTTAACAGTTAATAGCAACCAACCGACCAATAACCATCCTAGGCTATGCATCCGTATTATAAACCCTTGAGCATCTTCTAATTTGTCGTACTAGAGTACTACCCAGACTCCTTTTGAAATCGCTAACCTGTGCGGACTATCAAGGAGTACCTATGACAAAAATGATTCACACCATGATCCGAGTAAGTGATCTGGACCGCTCTCTACAATTTTACTGTGACGTACTTGAACTAGAAGTCGCTGATCAATACATCTTTGATGGCTTTTCTCTAACCTATCTAGCCAACCAAGAAACTGGCTTTGAATTGGAACTGACGCACAATCACGACCAAAGTGAGCCCTACACTCACGGCTCAGGTTACGGCCACCTTGCCGTCAGCGTGGAGGACATTGAACAAGCCCACAAACGCATTAAATCTCTCGGCATTGAAACTGGTGACATCAAAGCCTTTGACCATCAACAAAAGCATTTAGCAACGTTCTTTTTTGTAACCGACCCTGATGGTTACAAAATTGAGTTCCTGCAACGCCAAGGGCGTTACCTATAACAAAAAGAGTAAACATTATGATTCACTTGACGGCTACCTTTCATGCACAACCGGGAAAAGAACAAGAGTTGAAAGAGGTACTTACCCGAGCGCTTGAACCTACTCGCAATGAAGAAGGTTGTGTTCGTTATCAATTGTTCCAAGATAAAGACAATGCATGCCACTTCGTTTTTCAGGAGCAATTTAAAGACCAACAAGCATTTGAGCTTCATGGTAAAACAGAACACTTTGCTCTTTTGATTAGCCAGATCGACAACTTGTTAGAATGCGAGCCGAAACTGGTGTTCTTTAACGAACTGTAACTATAGCGCTAACCGAAGATCAAAAAAGGCACTCTATCTAGAGTGCCTTTCACTAGTTGGGATCTGTGATTAAGCGTCTTGCTTCTCCACCATATGCAAATGCACATCTTGTTGTGGGAAAGGAATCGAAATACCTTCTCGGTCGAAGCGTAGTTTCACTTCTTTAGTCACATCCCAGTATACATCCCAGTAATCATCCGTTTTTACCCAAGGGCGCACAATAAAATCTACAGAAGACGTATTTAATGTATGAACTTTGATCATTGGCTCTGGAGTGCGAAGTACCGACGGGTGAGAGGTAATGATATCAGACAATACTGACTCCGCTTTTAAGAGGTCATCCGCATAGCCAATGCCAAACACCATATCCACGCGGCGAATGCGTTCATGCGTGACGTTCTTAATAACATCTCCCCAGATTTTGCTGTTAGGAACAATAATAATTTGGTTATCAAATGTACGGATTGTGGTGTTCACCAAACTCATATGGCTTACCTTGCCATCCACACCGCCAGCATACACAAAATCACCAACATCAAATGGGCGATAAATAAGCAGCATCATACCCGCCGCGAAGTTGGATAACGTGTCTTGCAACGCGAAACCAATAATCACACCAGCAATACCGAAACCGGTTAGGATTGGCGCTAGGTTCAAACCAAGCTGAGATAAGCCCACCATGATACCGATCACCCACACGAATTTGCCGGACATCGAGATAAAGAAGTCCTGCATCAAGTGGGAAAGTTTTAAGTTTTTCGATGCAACTGCTTTACGGACGACTTTGCGAGTTAACTTAGCCAGTCCGCGAGCGATCAATAAAATCAGCGCAAAAACAAACAACTGGAAGATATGCTGCGGTGCATTCTCGGCAAACCAATCCAGTGCCGAGTTGGACCAGTGACTCAGTATTGACCACACAACTTTGGTATTCAGTAAATCATGGGTGATATTACCCGTCACTTCAAAAATTTGGCGTTTGTATTCAGACGTTTCTAAACCGACTTTATCACCAATTGAAATCAGGTTGCGTAAGCTTTCTGTCGCAATATTTAGCCTTTGTTTAGTAATGAGCTGACTAAGTTGCAACGACGCTTTTTCCGACTCTGGGCTAGACGAAAGTTGGGAGCCAATGATCTCACTTTGCTGACTCAAGTACTCAATTGAAGCAGACAGTAAGCGCATACGTTTATCAATTTTATCTTTTAGTTCCGCTTCTGCGCGCTCGTTTTGGGCCCCTAGCTCCTTCAACCAAGCGAGATTTTGCCAGCTCGAATCGAAGCTAACATCAAGATAACGCTGTAGCTCTCGATAATCATTAACAAGAGCAAGCTTCTCTTCATCCTTAGCCTTATTTAAATCCTCGACGACTTTCTTTATTTTTTCCGATAGATAGTTCGTCGCGTCCTCAGAGTATTGTTCTTGTTTTTTAACTAGCAAGATCAGCTTGTCGCGAGAGATAGTTTCACGTTCAATCGCTGACGCTAACTGGCTTCTTAATTCTTCATTCTTTTGGAATAGTTGCAGTTGAAGGGCATCACGCTCGTCGCCACTCGCTTGCGAGAGGCTTTGGGATAAACCCACAATCTCTCGGTTCAAGTTGTCAATCGAGATTTCGGCAGCAGAAGGCTCTTGGATATCGTCAGTAGCAGTCGCATGAACAGCCATTGGGGAGAACATAATGACGGCAAGTGCGAATAATGTCACCCAAGATGTCAGGCGCAGTTTCTGGGGGAAATGAAACGTCATGTTTACCTCATAGGGAACAATCCTGATCAAAACAATCAGAAATAGAAGTGTAAAGCGTTGAAATCATACTCCTAAGTTTACAACACTAAATAATAAACTGAGCAGCATTTCGTTAGCGAGACGTCAAAGTTGGGAGCCCCAATAGCAAACAAGCCTTTCATTTAATCAATGAAAGGCTTGTTTTTATTCGACTAAGGACGGTTGGGATGATTTAAAATATGGTCTTCCCAATCCACCACATCAATCTCGTAAACAACTTTGTTACGGACACTTTCCCCTGCCGCATGCATTGCGGACTTAGAGCCGGTAATCAACGGATGCCATTCTGGTAAAGGCTGCTTTTCAGCCAACAGACGGTAAGCGCACGTGTGTGGCAGCCAAGTAAAATCGTCAATGTCTTCTCGGGTCAGCTTGGTGCACTCTTCACCCGAAGTGAAACGGTTTGGGTAATCCTTACACGAACACGTTTTACTGTTCAGCCAGCTACAAGCCACATTGGTATAGTAGATTTCATCGGTATCTTCATCCATAAGCTTATGCAAACAACATTTGCCACAACCATCACAGAGAGATTCCCATTCCTCTTCTGTCATCTGCTCTAACGATTTACTTTGCCAAAATGGAGTGCTCATACTTCAAGTCTCACCAAGGGAATTTAGGGGGCGATTTATACTCTTCTCAACGCAAAAGTTCAAGTTTTGAGAAGATCTTGCATCCTTCCCACATAACGGTGGAGATATTCAACTACTTTCGTTTTACTGTTCTATCCTTAAACAAGTTTCCATTACTCAATTGATCAAGAAGGCATTAAGGAGTTTTCATGGGTATTATTTCTTGGATTATTTTGGGCTTAATCGCCGGCGCACTTGCTAAATGGCTCATGCCAGGAAAAGATGGGGGCGGTTGGATTGCAACAATGTTACTTGGTATTGCTGGGGCATTTGTAGGTGGCTTCCTTGGCGGCATTCTCGGTTTCGGCGGAGCAACTGGCGTCAACATTGGTAGTATCATTACCGCAACACTAGGCGCATTTATTCTGTTGTTTGTTTATAACCGTTTCTTAAAATAATCACGATGATTTAAAAGCAAAAAACCAAAAAGGGAGCGTAATGTTAAGCGCGCCCTTTTATTTTTTTCTTTCTTCACTCTTCCAATCCACGTCAAAATGACCATAATTGCCCCCTTAATTTTTAAGAGGTTTACATTATGGATTGTCGATTAGGATGTGGAGCGTGCTGTATTGCGCCAAGTATCTCTTCACCAATACCTGGAATGCCCAAGGGCAAACCTGCAGGAGTTCGTTGTGTGCAACTCAACGACGACAATTTGTGCAAGCTATTTGGTAAGCCTGAACGCCCCAAAGTCTGTCACGATTTTAAACCGTGTCCGATTGTATGCGGCAACACCAATCAAGAAGCACTCGACAACATCACTGAATTAGAACAATTGACGTAACGCGACTCTAGACCACACGTTTAAAGTTAGTACCTCGGTTGTTTCTCTCCGAGGCAGTAATCAAAGCAAACTCAAGATTTAGCACTCCCCCTCAGCCTTTTATCTCACCCTTGAGAACTCTTGCCACATAGCGTTCCATTTGCGGTTTTTGCGCGATCTCCCTCACAATTTATTGACAATTCTCGACTATGTTCAGCGGGTCATTTAATTAAAGATCAGGAAAGAACATGAATAAGTATTTGGCTGAGGCTTTTGGCACGTTCTGGCTAGTGTTAGGCGGCTGTGGTAGCGCGGTGTTGGCTGCGGGTTTCCCTGAAGTGGGTATTGGTCTGTTGGGCGTTTCTTTGGCATTCGGTTTAACCGTTCTGACGATGGCATTTGCTATCGGTCATATTTCAGGTTGTCACTTGAACCCTGCAGTGACAGTTGGCCTTTGGACTGGCGGTCGTTTTGAGACAAAAGACGTTGCTCCCTACATCATCTCACAGGTTATCGGCGGGCTTATCGCAGGTGGCGTGCTTTACGTTATTGCATCTGGACAAGCAGGATTCGATGTTGTGGGTTCTGGCTTTGCCGCCAATGGTTATGGTGAACACTCTCCAGGCCAATACTCGATGATCGCTGCACTTGTGACTGAAGTTGTCATGACGATGATGTTCCTGATTGTCATTATGGGTGCAACAGACAAACGTGCGCCACAAGGCTTTGCACCTATCGCAATTGGCCTGTGTTTGACTCTCATTCACCTGATCAGCATTCCTGTCACCAATACGTCAGTAAACCCTGCTCGTAGCACGGCAGTCGCAGTATATGTGGGTGACTGGGCGGTTTCTCAGCTATGGCTGTTCTGGATTGCTCCTATTGTGGGTGGCGTGTTTGGTGCGGTTATCTACAAAAATCTTCTTGGTAAAGAATCGAACGATTAATCGTTCCTAACTCCCAAAATCAAAAAAGCCGCTGAATTCAGCGGCTTTTTATTAAATTCTGTGTCGACCTAATAGCGAATGTGACAACGTCGTGCCATCAACAAGCTCTAGCTCCCCACCGACAGGCACACCATGCGCGATGCGGCTGGCATCAACTTGGTGCTCTTTACATAGCTCTGCGATGTAGTGGGCAGTGGCTTCACCTTCAACTGTTGGGTTTGTCGCCAAAATCACTTCGGTAATATCACCGCGACGTAAGCGGTAATCAAGGACATCCAATCCAATATCACTTGGACCAATACCATCTAATGGCGACAAATGCCCCATAAGAACAAAATACCGACCAGAATATTGGCCTGTTGCTTCAACGGCTGCGATGTCTGCCGGGCTTTCTACCACACAAATTTGACCATTTTCTTGGCGTTTTGGGTTGGTACAAATGTGACAGACTTCTTCTTCGGTGAAGGTTCGACACTCAGTACAATGACCTATTTCTGTCATTGCCTGACTCAGCGCATCTGCAAGCTGCAAACCGCCTTTTCTATCGCGCTGTAACAAATGAAACGCCATACGCTGCGCTGACTTGGGGCCAACCCCAGGTAGACAACGTAAGGCCTCCATCAATTGCTCCAGCATATGACTGGTACGCATTAAAAGTCCGCTTAATTAAATATCAGCAGATTAGAATGGCATTTTCATGCCTGGTGGTAGTTGCATACCGCCAGTTACAGAAGCCATTTTCTCTTTTTGAGTTTCTTCAACACGACGGGCTGCATCGTTGAACGCCGCAGCGATCAGATCTTCAAGCATTTCTTTGTCGTCTTCCATCAAACTTTCATCGATGTCAACACGACGTACGCTGTGACTACCAGTGATAGTAACTTTAACTAGGCCAGCACCAGACTCGCCAGTTACTTCCATATTCGCGATTTCTTCTTGAAGCTTTTGCATGCGATCTTGCATTTGCTGGGCTTGCTTCATTAGGTTGCCCATACCGCCTTTACCAAACATGTTTATCTCTCTGGTTTAATGAGGTGTTGCATCAATTAATGGGGTTATACCTTTGGGTTTTCAACCCCATTCCATTCGATTATTAGATAGGGCGCACACTATCTTTATCAAGCTCTGCAGCAAAACGACGTTCAATAAATTGAACATTTGGATCGTTTTCTAAACTGTTCAGCGCTTGCTGTAATTTCTCTTGGTAGAGCCTATCTCTCAGTTCAAGTGGTGTTTCTCCACTCTCCCCTATTTCGATGCTCATGTGGCACTCTTCACCTAACACGGTATTAAGTGCTTTGAGCAATTCGGCTTGAGCTCTATCAGTATTCAAATGAGCTTGGCTGCTTCTCAATAGTAACGAAACGGTTGCTCCTTCCTTACTATAATGAGAGTTTAGCGCAAGTTGCTCTACCAGCTTAGGGATCTCCATTAAGCTGATTAGCTTCGCCCATTCATTATGTTCTAATGACTCATCGATGAGCTTTTGTGCCATTTCAGGCGTTTTCTCATGCTCAAGTGCCTGCTTGAGCTGCGTAGGTGTCAGTTTTGTATTTACTTTTGTCTCAACAGGCTTGCTTGGACGCCAGCGATACGCTTCCTCAACTTGTGGCTCCGTCGACTTCGGAGCTAAGTTTGGCGACACCTGCGCGGAATTGCCATGCAATTGCGCTACTCGGTCGATAACCGATTCTGGTTGTGCAGATGCCGCTTTAGGCTTTTTTGAGCCACCATTTTGAGGAGTATTCTGTTGTAGGCCTTGACGCTGAGAACGTAATTGGTGACGTAAACCGCTTAGACCACCGCGCGCTGGTGTTGAAACGCTCTCTTGCATTTGTTGAGGTGGCGTTTCATGCTGCGGCGCTGGGTTTTCACTCATCGGCGGCGCCATATCATACTGTGGTGGAACCGTCTCATATCCACTCGCTTGATACTCAGGTTGCGAACTGGATGAAGGTTGAGGCGCCACTTGTGGTGTGCTTTGTGCTGGACTCGGCTGTTGAGCTCGAGGGGCAGCGGCGGTCTGAGCTGGCGCAGCCTTTGATTGACTGGCACTTTGAACTGGGGCTGAAGCTGATTCGCAGTTACTGGAAACAACATTTGCCCCACTGTTACTTGATGGGCGGAACGCCATCATACGCAGCACAATCATTTCCAGACCGACTCGCCCATTTGGCGAGAGAGTCAAATCTTCACGACCTTTCAATGCAATTTGGTAGTAAAGCTGAACGTCTTGCGGACTTAGTGCTTTACTCAACAACTCGATTTTTTCTGCATCTGGCTGCGCTCGGTCTAGCGACGCTGGCAGCGCTTGATACATCGCAATTCGATGAAGCTGTGTTGCGACTTGCTGCAACAAACCATCCCACTCAACACCATTTGCTGCTAATTGCTGGATTTTATCCATGGCTTGTTGAGGTTGCTTGCTGCTGATTGACTCTAGTAAGTGAATCGCTTGGTCGGTATCAATCGTCCCCAACATGTGGCTGACAATATCGGTTTGCACCGCACCGTTACCTAATGCAATTGCTTGATCAGTCAAGCTGAGAGCATCACGCATACTGCCATCTGCAGCATGTGAGATCATACCCAACGCTTTTGGCTCTGCTGAAACTTGCTCTTGACCTAGGATGTAATCAAGTTGCTGGTGAATCTCATCAACGCTGATTGGTTTCAGATGAAACTGAAGACAACGCGACAATATAGTGACAGGCAGCTTTTGTGGATCAGTTGTTGCGAGTAAGAACTTCACATACTCTGGCGGCTCTTCCAGGGTTTTCAACAACGCGTTGAAAGAGTGACGCGATAGCATGTGCACCTCATCGATGAGGTACACTTTAAAACGTCCACGAGCAGGTTTGTATTGAACGTTGTCTAACAGTTCACGAGTGTCTTCAACTTTAGTACGTGATGCTGCGTCGATTTCAAGAAGATCGACAAAGCGACCTTCATCAATTTCACGACAAGTATCACACTTACCACAAGGTGTCGCGGTAATGCCGGTTTCGCAGTTCAAGCCTTTGGCAAACAGCCTACCGATACTCGTTTTACCCACACCACGAGTCCCGCTGAACAGATAAGCATGGTGTAAACGGTTTTGCGCCAGTGCGTTTTCCAACGCCGTCAGGACATGTTTTTGTCCGACAACTTGGTCAAACTGATTAGGACGCCATTTTCGCGCTAAAGCTAAATAACTCATTGAATGTATTAATGTCCTTCAAAATCGCAGATGCTGTACACGTTTAGACCTAGTGCTTCTAAACGTTTATCGCCACCGATTTCTGGTAGGTTGATAACGAACGCAGCGTGCTCAACTTCACCACCCAGTTGGCGAATCAGCTTAGTCGTCGCTTCAATAGTACCGCCCGTTGCCAATAAATCGTCGACAACCAGTACTTTGTCGCCTTCAACGATGGCATCTGTATGGATTTCTAGTGTATCAACGCCGTATTCAAGCTCATAAGATTGAGCAACAGTAGGACGTGGTAGCTTGCCTGGTTTACGCACTGGTACAAAACCAACACCTAGCTCAAGCGCTAAAGGCGCGCCAAATAGAAAGCCACGAGCTTCCGTACCCACAACCTTGGTAAAGCCCATATCTTTGTAACGTTCAACAAGTAAGTTGATCGTCGCTTGGTATGCTTTTGCGTCTTCAAGAAGGCTCGTCACATCACGAAATAGAATGCCTGGCTTTGGGTAGTCTTGGATGCTTTTGATGCTAGATTTGATCAGTGAAATTGTTTCTGTAGTCATAATACCGATTTACTTAGATTGGCTCATCGCCCTCTCTAATCGCAGTATCACGAGGGCAACGAACAATAGGTTTTCACCACTATGTGCTTATTTTCGTAAAAGTCACAGGCGCTGAAAATACAAACGCCCACTCGAAGAGCGGGCACACTATTCTCTACAATCTTAGTGATTTTCTTCTCGGTCAGCAACCAACTCAATCACAGGCAGACGCATAAACCAGCTGAGTAAAACGATTAGCATCACTAAAAGACCAATTTTTACCCAAACGAGGGGGACAACAACGATTGAAACCATGAAACTAAGCGCAATAAAAATCGCACCACGCTTTTTTACTTTTGAAGTAACAGCCCGATGCTTATGCCAATTGTCGAGAATGGGTCCAAACGTTTTGTGGTTATGTAACCATTGATGAAATGCGGGGCTACCACGCATAAAACATGCGCTAGCAAGCAAAATAAAAGGTGTGGTGGGTAACAGTGGAAGGGCTATGCCGGCTATGCCGGCTATGCCGAGCACAATACAGAGTCCACCAACAGTATTGAAAAAGTAACGCTTAATACGAATGGTGAACTCCGGTACAAAATAGCTAGATTAAAAGCCTGCGTAACCATTCATTACACGAAGCCAGGTTAGCGTTGCAGGAAGTGTTGGGATCAAAAGAACTGCAATAAAACCTAAAAAGTAAAAAATATTATAAGGCTCTTTAAAATCTTTGTCTGCCATGATGTGTCTTCTCACTAGTTGACTTTGCTTCTCCCAAGGCACAGCGTTAAATTATCGTTGCACAAATGGGTCATTATTGTTTTAAGCGCTGACTATACATTAAACAGCCAAATCTAAACACCAGTAAAAAGTAAGGTTATTAAACTAAACGTATGTTGTGTTGGTGGTTCTAAAAAGATAATAAGCAGCGTAAGGACGCTGCTTATTGGTTTGCAAGTCATAATTATACTAGTCGGGATTTCCGGGTAATACTTAAACTAAAACTTGAAGAACCTAAACACCCGATAGATAACTGTCCTGCAACACTAAGCGGTAAATCGCGGGTGATGAAGTTTTTCATACTTCCTCCCCCTAAACGGTTACCTGCTGCGATGTGTTGATTCGTATTTCCGTCAGACCAATGGCTATCTAAACCCGCAGGCAATATAGAGACCGAGGATGAAGCGAGGTCGGCGACACCAAACACAGCATTGACTGCACCCGCACACTCCGAACACTCAATTCCTTTTTCAATGATCCCTACCATGTCCTTGAGATCAGCACTGAAACTTTTCAAGTTACGGAGATAGTCGTCAAACAATGCCCTAACGAGCAATGTCGTCGCAACTCCATCATTAGCTTGAGAAGCAGAATCAACTAGATAAAACGCAAATTGACCATTCATTAACCAACGATAATCGAAAACCAAGGGCATCACATCCGTTGATTGCAATAAACGGTACGAGCAGCGCCAATCTCCCTGAGCAGCATCCTTCTCTGGCAATAGCGCTTGCAGTAAATCTCTTGCCGCACTCGGATTCTGTTGTAAATATTCCAGATGCCAATATAGCTCTTGTTCATCTGGGATTTCACCACCATCATCAACCCTGAACCACTGACTTGAAAAGTCACGTTGTTCTGAGAAGTGGCTATCGGTATCTTCTAGCGTATTCTCTATCGCCTGAGATAGGTGCTCATAATTACCTATCGGTTTAGGAAGAAAATCTTTAATACCAAATCGCAACGCTTTCGCGACATCGGACATTTCATCCGTGCCTGATACCACGATAAGCGGCATATATGGGTATTCGAGACTAACTTCTTCGACGAACTCGATACCATCTAAGACCGGCATCGATAAATCACATAAGATAAGATCGGGTTGGCATTCCCTGAGTTGTTGAAGCGCTTCTAGGCCGTTTTCTGCTTCTACTACTTTAAAACCCTGACTTTCTAAATAGGCATTGGTTACTTTACGAAATATTGGATCATCGTCCACCAACATTATTAGTTTTTGATTAATCACTTCCTGTGCCGAGACCATTGCCGTTTGACTGTGAGTCTTAAACATACCTTTATCCCTCACAAAGCTCAGTCAAAAAAACAGATTTATTATTAAGTCATTATTTTTGTTGTGTTTACTTCCAGCAAAACGTGTCACAGCAAGACCTGAGGCCGCTTTGCCTTGTTATAAAACTTAGCTCGGAAACTGCATTAATACAAATATTACGGCGTATAACAGTATTTACTCAAACAGGGTTGCTGTGTTCAAATGATGCAACATGTTGACTTAAAGCAAGCTTTGATCACAAAGTTAATTATAAATTAACCGTAATCGGTAATTTAATGTGTCTGGAAATATGAAATTAGATGACTTAAACCTGTTTCGACTGGTTGTCGAAAATGGGAGCTACACCGCAACTTCGCGAAAAACCATGATCCCGGTTGCGACCATCACCCGACGCATTCAAGCGCTAGAAGACTCTGTCAATCTTCGACTATTGAACCGTCATGCTCGCAAACTCTCGCTCACTGAAGCAGGGGAACGTTTTTACCATGAGTGCTCTCCTTTACTACAAAGGCTAACAACCGCAGCAGAGGAAATCACTGACGACTGCCGAGGAGCATCCGGCAAGATTAAGATATCCGCGCCTTATAACTTAACTAAACGAATGATGATGCCGATGTTCAACAGCTTTATGAAGCAGTACCCGGACATCAACATTGAGCTAACGACAGAGAATAATGCGGACAAGCTTGACCCTACTGAATGGGATGTAATTTTTCGAGTGGGACCGCAACGCGACTCTAGCCTCATCGCGCGTAAGATTGGCGAAGTGAAGGATATTCTCGTTGCAAGCCCTGACTATCTAACCTCGAATCCTGCGCCACATCATGCAGAAGAGCTCTCTAACCATTCATTGCTAAAAGGGTACCCACTTATTAAGTGGACCTTGATTAATAGCAAAGGCGAGTCTGTGGTGAATGTTGATCGTGGTCGTTTTCAAGCAAACGCGCTCAATGTGGTGCGCAGCGCTTGTTCCGAAGGTTTAGGCATCACACTAATGCCAGATGTCATGATCAAAGAGTACATCGAGAGCGGCGATTTGGTACGCGTACTGCCAGATTGGAGTGCAAACCCGCGCGACATTTATATGCTTTACAACCACAAAGACCACCTGCCAGAGAAAGTTCGCCTCTTTATTGACTTTGTGATCGCTTATAACATTCACTAATTAAGTAGCGAAAGTAAATTACCACCTTCTAAAGAAGGTGGCTTTGTGTGAGCCCCCTAAAAGGGGGCCTTTGTTTAGTCCAGCGCC
>NZ_JAWOVZ010000033.1:0-25916 GCF_033340175.1 Vibrio sp. 1557
GTCTACGTTTCGCGATCCGTGAAGGTGGCCGTACAGTAGGTGCTGGTGTTGTTGCTAAGATCTTCGACTAATTCATAGCGAATTAGCGATGCTTTCGGAAAATCTTGAATTAGATTTGACGAACCAGTAGCAAAAAGGGCATCATTTGATGCCCTTTTTCTGCACTCAACATTATTTTTGCTGTTTTCTTGTTCAGAAGTGGGTTGGGCGCAGAGCAAGATTAAGCAAAGAGGCTTAATCTTAAGAAGAGTACGCTGATTTTTTCAGCGATATGGAGTTTGCCCTGCAACAGCGGGGTTGTTGTCGTCTATATTAAGACTTGTAACAGGTTGGTTTTATGAAAGCAAATAATGCTGAAACTCCTGATAGCTCAAACGCAGCAGATACGTTTAAGTGGGTAGCCGCTTTCGTATTGGCAGCTGCCGCTGTTGTGGGTAATTACCTGTATGGTGAAATGTCTGTAGTGGTTCGTGCTGCAGGCGTTGTTGTTCTTATTGCAGCTGCCTTAGGCGTTGCAGCAACAACGACTAAAGGTAAAGCAGCGATCAGTTTTGCAAAAGAATCTCGTATGGAAGTACGTAAAGTTGTTTGGCCTACTCGCCAAGAAACCATGCAAACAACACTGATCGTTTTAGCTGTAAGTATTGTAATGGCTCTAGTGCTATGGGGTATTGACGGAATTATGGTTCGTCTAGTAGCTCTAGCAACTGGGGTATAGAGGGTTTTTATTCATGAGTGAAGCTCCAAAAAAACGCTGGTATGTGGTTCAAGCCTTCTCTGGATTTGAAGGTCGTGTAGCTCAATCTCTGCGCGAGCATATCAAAATGCACGGCATGGAAGAGCTATTCGGTGAAGTACTGGTTCCTACTGAAGAAGTAGTGGAAATGCGCGCGGGTCAGCGTCGCAAATCTGAGCGTAAGTTCTTCCCAGGTTACGTCCTTGTTCAGATGATTATGAACGATGAATCATGGCACCTAGTACGCAGTGTGCCGCGTGTCATGGGCTTCATTGGTGGTACCTCAGACCGTCCGGCACCTATCACGGATAAAGAGGCTGACGCGATTCTTAATCGTCTTGAGAAAGCGAGTGAAGCGCCTCGTCCGCGTACAATGTACGAAGCGGGTGAAGTGGTACGTGTTAACGAAGGTCCATTTGCTGACTTCAACGGTACTGTTGAAGAAGTGGATTACGAGAAGAGCCGCCTGAAAGTGTCGGTATCGATCTTTGGTCGTGCGACACCAGTTGAGCTTGAATTTGGTCAGGTTGAAAAGCTGGACTAAGACTCTTCGTTAAAGAGTATAAAAAATCACCTTTTTAGGGTTGTATAAGGCGCGGATTATGACTATAATTTCGCGCCTTTTTACTTCAAGTGAAGTAAAAAGTTTCTTACACAAACGGGGAGCTGATCTGCGATTAGCGTTTGTACCCAAACTTAGGAATTATCATGGCTAAGAAAGTTGAAGCTTACATCAAGCTACAAGTTGCTGCTGGTATGGCTAACCCTAGTCCACCAGTAGGTCCTGCACTAGGTCAACACGGTGTGAACATCATGGAATTCTGTAAAGCGTTCAACGCAAAAACAGAATCTATTGAGAAAGGTCTACCAACTCCAGTAGTTATCACAGTATACAGCGACCGTTCTTTCACGTTCGTAACTAAGACTCCACCTGCTGCTGTTCTTCTTAAGAAAGCTGCTGGCGTTAAGTCTGGTTCAGGTCGTCCAAACACTGAAAAAGTTGGTACTGTAACTGACGCTCAAATCCAAGAAATCGCAGAAACTAAAGCTGCTGATATGACTGGTGCTGACATCGAAGCGATGAAGCGTTCTATCGCTGGTACTGCTCGTTCAATGGGCCTAGTGGTAGAGGGTTAATAAGATGGCAAAACTAACTAAGCGCATGCGCGTAATCCGCGAAAAAGTTGACGTAACTAAAGAATACGAAATCAACGAAGCTGTTGCTCTTCTTCAAGAACTAGCGACTGCTAAATTCGTTGAGTCTGTAGACGTTGCTGTTAACCTAGGCATTGATGCTCGTAAATCTGACCAGAACGTACGTGGTGCAACTGTACTACCTCACGGTACTGGCCGCGAAATCCGCGTTGCAGTGTTCACTCAAGGTGCTAACGCTGAAGCAGCTAAAGAAGCTGGCGCAGACATCGTAGGTATGGAAGATCTTGCTGAGCAAGTTAAGAAAGGCGAAATGAACTTTGACGTAGTTGTTGCTTCTCCAGATGCAATGCGCGTTGTAGGTCAACTAGGTACTATCCTAGGTCCTCGCGGTCTTATGCCAAACCCTAAAGTTGGTACTGTAACTCCTAACGTTGCTGAAGCAGTTAAAAACGCTAAAGCTGGTCAGGTTCGTTACCGTAACGACAAAAACGGCATCATCCACACTACTATCGGTAAAGCAAACTTCTCTGCTGAGCAGATCAAAGAGAACCTAGAAGCACTTCTAGTTGCTCTGAAGAAAGCTAAGCCATCTTCAGCGAAAGGTACTTTCCTGAAGAAAGTAAGCATCTCTACTACTATGGGTGCTGGTGTTGCTGTTGATCAGGCTAGCCTGAACACTCAAGCATAATTTATTTGCTTAGGCGCAAAATTCGTGTATAATTTTGCGCCTAATATTTGTGGTTGGGGCTGAACTTTGGTTCTTTGAACTGTCTCCTAGTTCGAAATGAATTAAGACCCAGTCTCCGTCCAAGACCGTAGGTGTTTGTGTAAAAGCAAACTTAATTATCCTACGTAGATGGTGCCCGAACTGACAGAAAGCTCTATGTAATATAGTTAACTTTCTTCTGGGGAAGCACCTCAATAGCTCTCACTGTCGTGATGATAGTGAGTGGTGTAACGACAACCAGGAGTAAATCCAAGATGGCTTTAAACCTTCAAGACAAAAAAGCAATTGTTGCTGAAGTCAACGAAGCTGCCAGTGGTGCACTTTCTGCAGTTGTAGCTGATTCTCGTGGCGTTCAAGTTGGCGCGATGACTTCTCTACGTAAACAAGCTCGTGAAGCTGGCGTTTACATGAGAGTTGTTCGTAACACTCTTGCTCGTCGTGCGGTTGAAGGTACTGAGTACGAGTGTCTAACTGACACTTTCACTGGTCCTACTCTAATCGCATTCTCTAATGAGCACCCAGGTGCTGCAGCGCGTCTTTTCAAAGACTTCGCTAAAGAGAACAAAGATTTCGAGATCAAAGCTGCTGCATTTGAAGGCGCTTTAACTGACGCTGAAGTACTAGCAACACTACCAACTTACGACGAAGCAATTGCACGCCTAATGATGTGCATGAAAGAAGCTTCGGCTGGCAAGCTGGCGCGTACTATCGCAGCTATCCGCGATCAAAAACAAGAAGCAGCGGCATAAGCCTTGCTTTTTACTGGTTGCTTAATAAACTTATTGTTGACTTAAAAGAGAATTGTTATGTCTATTACTAACGAGCAAATCCTAGACGCAGTTGCAGAAATGTCTGTAATGCAAGTTGTTGAACTAATCGAAGCAATGGAAGAGAAATTCGGTGTTTCTGCTGCTGCTGCTGTTGTAGCTGGCGGCGCTGCTGCAGGCGAAGCTGCTGCTGAGCAAACTGAATTCGACGTAATCCTAGAAGCTGCAGGCGGTAACAAAGTTGCTGTAATCAAAGCAGTACGTGGCGCAACTGGCCTAGGTCTTAAAGAAGCTAAAGCTCTAGTAGACGGCGCTCCAGCACCTCTTAAAGAAGGTGTTGAGAAAGCAGAAGCTGAAGCTCTTAAAGCTCAGCTAGAAGAAGCTGGTGCAACTGTTGCTGTTAAGTAATTATTGCATAGTTTCTTAGCCTAACGGCTAATTGGCTGGTGGTTTTTTAACCACCGGCCTTTTTGCGCTGTAGGGTATAGGCGAATTTTCCCGCTGTTTAAGCGCCTGATATCCATGCAAAAAACATTTCATTCTTACGAAATGAAATGTCACTACAGTAAACAGCTATATTAGTCACTGTCCCTTACCCCCCTTAAGTAACTAGGAGCGGGCGGACAGTTTGGGTCACTTATCAGCGAGCTGAGGAACCCCATGGTTTACTCTTATACCGAG
Source organism: Vibrio sp. 1557 (assembly GCF_033340175.1). Classification (NCBI taxonomy): domain Bacteria; kingdom Pseudomonadati; phylum Pseudomonadota; class Gammaproteobacteria; order Vibrionales; family Vibrionaceae; genus Vibrio; species Vibrio sp. 1557. The sequence continues at coordinate 4,067 of NZ_JAWOVZ010000033.1, forward strand.
AAAAAGCGCATCCGTAAGGACTTTGGTACTCGTCCACAAGTTTTGGACATTCCATACCTGCTATCGATCCAGCTCGATTCGTTCGACAAATTTATCGAACAGGATCCTGAAGGTCAATACGGTCTTGAAGCCGCTTTCCGTTCTGTATTCCCGATTCAGAGCTACAACGGCAATTCTGAGCTGCAATACGTTAGCTACCGTCTTGGTGAGCCAGTTTTTGACGTTAAAGAATGTCAAATCCGCGGTGTAACTTACTCAAAGCCACTACGTGTAAAACTACGCCTAGTTATCTTTGATAAAGACGCGCCAGCAGGTACTGTAAAAGACATTAAAGAACAAGAAGTCTACATGGGTGAAATTCCGCTCATGACAGACAATGGTACCTTCGTAATCAACGGTACCGAGAGGGTTATCGTATCCCAGCTGCACCGAAGCCCAGGCGTGTTCTTCGACAGCGATAAGGGTAAGACCCACTCTTCAGGTAAAGTTTTATACAACGCACGTGTTATTCCTTACCGTGGTTCATGGCTTGATTTCGAGTTTGATCCTAAGGATAACTTGTACGTTCGTATCGACCGCCGTCGTAAGCTACCAGCATCGATCATCCTTCGAGCACTAGGTAAGTCGACAGAAGAAATCCTAGATATCTTCTTCGAGAAAGTGAACTTCGAAGTGAAAGACCAAACTCTATTGATGGAGTTGGTTCCGGATCGTCTACGTGGTGAAACTGCGTCATTCGACATCGAAGCAAATGGTAAAGTTTACGTTGAGCAGGGTCGTCGCGTAACAGCTCGTCATATCCGCCAACTAGAAAAAGATGGCGTTGATCACATCGAAGTACCAGTTGAGTACATCGTTGGTAAAGTTGCATCTAAAGATTACATCAATGAAGCAACTGGCGAGATCATTGTTAACGCTAACCAGGAAATCAGCCTGGAAGCATTAGCGAACCTATCTCAGGCAGGCCACAAAGCGCTAGAAGTTCTATTTACGAACGATCTAGACCACGGTCCATTCATGTCAGAAACATTACGTATCGACAGCACGGTTGATCGTATTTCTGCATTGGTAGAAATCTACCGCATGATGCGCCCTGGTGAGCCGCCAACAAAAGAAGCTGCAGAAGCTCTATTCGAAAGCCTATTCTTCTCTGAAGAGCGTTACGATCTATCGACTGTTGGTCGTATGAAGTTCAACAGCTCTATCGGCCGTGAAGATGCTCAAGAGCAAGGCACACTTGATGAAACTGATATCATCGAAGTGATGAAGAAGCTGATCGCGATCCGTAACGGTAAGGGCGAAGTGGACGATATCGACCACCTAGGCAACCGTCGTATCCGTTCTGTAGGCGAAATGGCTGAGAACCAGTTCCGTGTAGGTCTAGTACGTGTTGAGCGTGCAGTTAAAGAGCGTCTAAGCCTAGGCGATCTTGACGCAATCATGCCTCAAGACTTGATCAACGCGAAGCCAATTTCTGCGGCAGTTAAAGAATTCTTTGGCTCTTCACAGCTTTCGCAGTTCATGGACCAAAACAACCCGCTATCAGAAGTAACGCACAAGCGTCGTATTTCTGCATTGGGTCCTGGCGGTCTAACTCGTGAACGTGCTGGCTTCGAAGTACGTGACGTACACGTAACTCACTACGGTCGTCTATGTCCTATCGAAACGCCTGAAGGTCCAAACATCGGTCTGATCAACTCTCTATCTGCGTTTGCGCGTTGTAACGAGTACGGTTTCCTAGAGACACCATACCGTCGCGTTGTAGATGGCGTAGTAACAGACGAAGTAGATTACCTATCTGCAATCGAAGAAGGCCAATTCGTTATCGCACAGGCGAACGCTAAGCTAAACGAAGATGGTACTTTTGCAGATGAGCTGATCACAGCTCGTCAGAAAGGTGAATCTGGTCTACACCCTCGTGAGCACGCTCAGTACATGGACGTTGCGACAAACCAGGTTGTATCTATCGCTGCATCGCTTATCCCGTTCCTAGAACACGATGATGCGAACCGTGCATTGATGGGTGCGAACATGCAACGTCAGGCAGTTCCAACACTAAAAGCTGACAAACCGCTTGTTGGTACTGGTATTGAACGTAACGTAGCAGTTGACTCAGGTGTAACTGCAGTTGCTAAACGTAGTGGTGTGATCCAGTCAGTAGATGCTTCTCGTATCGTTGTTAAAGTTAACGAAGAAGAGCTAGTACCAGGTGAAGCTGGTATCGACATCTACAACCTGACTAAATACACACGTTCTAACCAGAACACATGTATTAACCAGCGCCCATGTGTGATGCCAGGTGAGCCTGTATCACGCGGTGACGTTCTTGCTGATGGTCCTTCAACAGACCTTGGTGAACTAGCGCTTGGTCAAAACATGCGTATCGCGTTCATGCCTTGGAACGGTTACAACTTCGAAGACTCGATCTTAGTATCTGAGCGCGTAGTTCAAGAAGACCGTTTCACGACTATCCACATCCAAGAACTGACTTGTGTGGCGCGTGATACTAAGCTTGGTTCTGAAGAGATCACAGCGGATATTCCAAACGTAGGTGAGTCTGCTCTGTCTAAACTAGACGAGTCAGGTATCGTTTACATCGGTGCTGAAGTTAAGGGTGGCGACATCCTAGTTGGTAAAGTTACACCTAAAGGTGAAACTCAGCTAACGCCTGAAGAGAAGCTACTACGTGCAATCTTCGGTGAAAAAGCATCTGACGTTAAAGATACTTCACTACGTGTACCTAACTCTGTATCAGGTACGATCATCGACGTTCAAGTCTTTACTCGCGATGGCGTAGAGAAAGACAAGCGTGCGCTTGAAATCGAACAGATGCAGCTTAAAGAAGCGAAGAAAGACCTAACTGAAGAATTCCAGATTCTTGAGGGCGGTCTTCTAAACCGTGTTAAAGCTGTATTGATTGAAGGCGGTTACTCTGAAGCGAAACTAGACACAACTGATCGTAAGAAGTGGCTAGAACTAACGCTAGAAGATGACGCACTACAAACTCAGCTTGAGCAACTTGCTGAGCAGTGGGATGAGCTAAAAGCCGACTTCGATAAGAAGTTCGAAACTAAGCGTCGTAAGATCACTCAAGGTGATGATTTAGCACCTGGTGTACTGAAGATCGTTAAGGTTTACCTAGCGGTTAAACGTCGCATTCAGCCTGGTGATAAGATGGCGGGTCGTCACGGTAACAAGGGTGTAATCTCTAAGATCAACCCTGTTGAAGACATGCCATACGATGAGAAAGGTCAGCCTGTAGACATCGTACTTAACCCACTGGGTGTACCTTCGCGTATGAACATCGGTCAGATCCTAGAAGTACACTTAGGTCTGGCAGCGAAAGGTATCGGTGACAAGATCAACCAGATGGTTAAAGAGCAGCAAGAACTAGCGAAATTCCGCGAGTTCCTACAAAAAGTTTACGATCTAGGCGACACTCGCCAGAAAGTAGACATTGCTTCTCTATCTGATGATGAAGTACGTACTCTGATCAAGAACTTGCGTGGCGGTCTACCAATCGCGACTCCTGTATTTGATGGCGCTCCAGAAGAGTCAATCAAAGCACTTCTTGAGCTAGCAGATCTACCAACATCAGGTCAGTTAACACTGTTTGATGGTCGCACAGGTGATGCGTTTGAGCGTCCTGTAACTGTTGGTTACATGTACATGCTGAAACTGAACCACCTTGTTGATGACAAGATGCACGCTCGTTCAACTGGTTCGTACAGCCTAGTAACTCAGCAACCACTAGGTGGTAAAGCTCAGTTCGGTGGTCAGCGTTTCGGTGAGATGGAAGTATGGGCACTAGAAGCATACGGTGCTGCTTACACGCTACAAGAAATGCTAACGGTTAAGTCGGATGACGTTAACGGCCGTACTAAGATGTACAAGAACATCGTAGACGGTAACCACAGCATGGAACCTGGCATGCCAGAATCGTTCAACGTACTGTTGAAAGAGATCCGCTCGCTAGGTATCAACATCGAGCTAGAAGACGAAGAGTAATCCTTTTCTCTCTTGATGAAAGTCGAGAGAATCAAAGCGATTATTTGGAAGAAGGTGCTCACTTTAGCGAGTGAGCTCCTTTTAACTCCTTACAGGAGCTGATTGTGAAAGACTTATTAAACTTTCTAAAAGCACAGCATAAGACCGAAGAATTTGATGCAATCAAAATCGGTCTATCTTCACCAGACATGATCCGTTCATGGTCTTTCGGTGAAGTTAAAAAACCTGAAACGATCAACTATCGTACGTTCAAACCTGAACGCGATGGTCTGTTCTGTGCGCGTATCTTTGGTCCAGTTAAAGACTACGAATGTCTTTGTGGTAAGTACAAGCGCCTGAAGCACCGTGGTGTTATCTGTGAGAAGTGTGGTGTAGAAGTTACACAAACTAAAGTTCGTCGTGACCGTATGGGCCACATTGAACTGGCTTCACCAGTAGCTCACATCTGGTTCCTAAAATCGCTACCGTCTCGTATCGGTCTACTAATGGATATCCCTCTACGTGATATCGAACGCGTTCTGTACTTCGAAATGTACGTAGTAACAGAGCCTGGTATGACTGATCTAGAAAAAGGTCAGATGCTTACTGAAGAAGAGTATCTAGATCGTCTAGAAGAGTGGGGCGACGAGTTCACTGCTAAGATGGGTGCGGAAGCTATCAAGGACCTACTAGGTTCTATGGATATGCACGCTGAAGCAGAACAAATGCGTGAAGAGTTAGAGACAACAAACTCTGAAACTAAGCGTAAGAAAGTAACTAAGCGTCTTAAGCTGGTAGAAGCGTTCATCGCATCGGGTAACAACCCAGAGTGGATGATCCTAACTGTACTTCCAGTACTTCCGCCAGATCTACGTCCTCTAGTACCTCTAGATGGCGGTCGCTTTGCGACTTCTGATCTTAACGATCTATACCGTCGTGTGATCAACCGTAACAACCGTTTGAAGCGTCTTCTAGAGCTAGCGGCTCCGGACATCATCGTACGTAACGAAAAACGTATGCTGCAAGAGTCTGTTGATGCGCTACTAGATAACGGTCGTCGTGGTCGTGCGATCACAGGTTCTAACAAGCGTCCTCTGAAATCTCTTGCTGATATGATCAAGGGTAAACAAGGTCGTTTCCGTCAGAACCTTCTAGGTAAACGTGTAGACTACTCTGGCCGTTCTGTAATCACAGTAGGTCCATACCTTCGTCTACACCAGTGTGGTCTTCCTAAGAAGATGGCACTTGAGCTATTCAAACCATTCATCTACAGCAAGCTAGAGACTCGTGGTCTTGCGACTACAATCAAAGCTGCTAAGAAAATGGTAGAGCGTGAAGAAGCGGTCGTTTGGGATATCCTAGACGAAGTAATCCGTGAACACCCAGTACTATTGAACCGTGCACCTACACTTCACCGTCTAGGTATCCAGGCGTTCGAACCAGTACTGATCGAAGGTAAAGCGATTCAGCTACACCCACTTGTTTGTGCGGCGTACAACGCGGACTTCGATGGTGACCAAATGGCGGTTCACGTACCTCTAACTCTAGAGGCACAGCTTGAAGCTCGTACTCTGATGATGTCGACAAACAACATTCTGTCGCCAGCGTCAGGTGATCCGATCATCGTACCTTCTCAGGACGTTGTATTGGGTCTGTACTACATGACTCGTGAAAAGATCAACGTGAAAGGTGAAGGCATGTACCTTTCTGGCCCAGAAGAGGCTGAGAAAGCATACCGCACTAAACAAGCTGAGCTTCACGCACGCGTTAAAGTACGTATTACAGAAACTGTTGTAGACGAAGACGGCAACAGCACTACAGAAACCAAGATGGTAGACACCACTGTTGGTCGTGCAATGCTATGGCAAATCGTGCCAGCTGGTCTACCGTACAGCATCGTTAACCAAAAGCTAGGTAAGAAGCAAATCTCTAACCTACTTAACGAGGCGTACCGTAAACTAGGTCTGAAAGACACAGTAATCTTCGCTGACCAAATCATGTACACAGGTTTCGCATACGCGGCACTTTCTGGTGTATCTGTTGGTATCGACGATATGGTTGTACCAGCAGCTAAGTACACTGAAATCGCAGAAGCGGAAGAAGAAGTACGTGAAATCCAGGAACAGTACCAATCAGGTCTTGTTACTGCGGGCGAACGCTACAACAAAGTTATCGATATCTGGGCATCGACCAACGACCGTGTTGCGAAAGCAATGATGGAAAACCTTTCATCTGAAACGGTAGTTAACCGTGACGGTGAAGAGGAACAGCAAGAGTCATTCAACAGCATCTATATGATGGCGGACTCGGGCGCTCGTGGTTCTGCAGCACAGATTCGTCAGCTTGCGGGTATGCGTGGTCTGATGGCGCGTCCAGATGGTTCAATCATCGAAACGCCGATCACAGCGAACTTTAAAGAAGGTCTAAACGTACTTCAGTACTTTATCTCAACGCACGGTGCTCGTAAGGGTCTTGCGGATACGGCACTGAAAACAGCGAACTCGGGTTACCTAACTCGTCGTCTAGTAGACGTTGCTCAAGACGTTGTTGTAACTGAACATGACTGTGGCACTCACGAAGGTGTCGACATGATGCCTCACATCGAGGGTGGTGATGTTAAAGTTGCACTTTCTGAGCTTGCTCTTGGTCGTGTTGTTGCTGAAGACGTACTAAAACCTGGCACTGAAGACGTTCTTATTCCACGTAACACCCTGATCGATGAGAAGTGGTGTCAAATCATGGAAGAGAACTCAGTAGACAGCATGAAAGTGCGCTCTGTAGTAACGTGTGATTCTGACTTCGGTTGTTGTGCACAATGTTACGGTCGTGACCTAGCACGTGGTCACCTAGTGAACCAAGGTGAAGCAGTGGGTGTTATTGCTGCTCAGTCTATCGGTGAGCCAGGTACACAGCTAACGATGCGTACGTTCCACATCGGTGGTGCGGCATCGACAGCAGCGGCAGAGAACAGTGTTCAAGTTAAGAACAACGGTTCTATCAAGCTACACAACGCTAAATCTGTATTGGCTGATGACGGTAAGATCGTTATCACTTCTCGTGCGACAGAGTTAACTATCGTTGATGAGTTTGGTCGTACTAAAGAGAAACACAAACTGCCTTACGGTACGCTACTAAGCAAAGGCGATGGTGATACAGTTCAAGCTGGCGAAACAGTTGCAAACTGGGAAGCGCACACACTACCTATCATTACCGAGGTAGCAGGTCGCATCCAGTTCGTAGATATGATCGACGGCGTAACAGTATCTCGTCAAACTGATGACCTAACTGGTCTATCTTCAAGCGAAGTAACTGACCCAGCAGCTCGCCCTTCAGCAGGTAAAGATATGCGTCCAGCTATCAAACTTGTTGACGAGCAAGGTAACGATGTAATGATCCCTGGTACTGATATGCCAGCTCACTACTTCCTACCTGGTAAAGCGATTGTGAACATCGAAGATGGCGCAGCAGTAGGTGTTGGTGCGACACTAGCGCGTATTCCTCAGAAGTCTGGCGGTAACAAAGATATCACCGGTGGTCTTCCACGAGTTGCTGACCTATTTGAAGCACGTAAGCCGAAAGAGCCTGCAATCCTTGCTGAGCACACAGGTACTGTGAGCTTTGGTAAAGAGACGAAAGGTAAACGTCGCCTAGTGATCACACGTGAAAGCGGTGAAGCTTACGAAGAGATGATTCCTAAGCATCGTCAGTTGAACGTATTCGAAGGTGAAAAAGTTGAACGTGGTGATGTGATCGCAGATGGTCCAGAGTCTCCACATGACATCCTACGTCTACGTGGCGTACACGCGGTAACGCAGTACATTGCTAACGAAGTACAGGAAGTTTACCGTCTACAAGGCGTTAAGATTAACGATAAGCACATTGAAACTATCGTTCGTCAGATGCTACGTAAGTGTACTATTACCCACTCTGGTGACTCTGAGTTCCTACCTGGTGAACAGATTGAGTACTCACAAGTTAAGATTGCTAACCGTAACCTAGAAGCTGAAGGCAAAGAGCCTGCACGTTTCGAACGTGAACTACTAGGTATTACTAAAGCATCTCTAGCGACTGAGTCGTTCATCTCTGCGGCATCGTTCCAGGAGACAACTCGCGTACTAACAGAAGCTGCGGTTTCTGGTAAGCGTGATGACCTACGTGGTCTGAAAGAGAACGTAATTGTTGGTCGTCTGATCCCAGCTGGTACTGGTTTCGCATACCACCAAGAGCGTCAAGCTAAACGTTCTGAAGCGCAAGATGGTCCTTCTGCTGAGCAAGCAACGGATAACCTAGCGGCACTTCTAAACGCTGGTTTCTCTTCTGAAGAGTAAGTCATATAACGAGTAATCGTTAAAAGCTTAAGAAAAAGGCACCTTCGGGTGCCTTTTTAGTTTTTTATACTGCTTTGTTCTTCCGGTGGGATTTTCGATAAAGCTAGAAACAAAAAAGACCGACGATGATCGTCAGTCTTTTCTCTCACTCTATTTCTGAATGTTTGCAAATACTAAGCTCCAGGTGGCATAGACAGGCTTTCTGCGATTTGCTGTATCAGATAGTCCTCGACTTCAAAGCGAGTCTCAAGAATTTCCCCAATGAGACACATATCAGAATCGAAATCATTTAATTCATCATCTTCAGTCACTTCTGAGTACTTATCGTTAAAGTTCAATAATGGTTCAGTCGTTAGAACAATTTGACCATAGGTTTGATTGATCTCATTAGTCACGACAAAGCCGGTTGCTTTCCAACGGTCCATAACCATGTCATAAATTTTAAAGTGGCCTTCGGAGATGTAATCAACGAGGTGCTGACAGAAATCCTGCAGTTCGGAAGGAGATGGGAGTTCAATAACATTGGTTTTCGAACAAGGTTGCAGCGCTGCAAGCTTACAATATTCAACAATCAGGGATTGTCGTGTCTCTAACCAGTGATCAATGACATCACTTGAGCCACCCCACTGGTCTTGTGTTTGTTTGAATTTTCTTAGCATGACCATGCCCTCATGATCTGATCGCCCATCGGCGAACGTATCCTTTGCAAAGCAAAGTTAGTAAAGTTATTACAAACTCTTGTCCTTACTAGAATTTAGAGTGCACATTTACTTAACGATAAACTCTAGTATGAAATTAGATTGCCAGTAAAATGAACGAACTTCAAGCAAAGGGATGGTGTAATGTTAAGAAAAGGTGATGTTAACCGCGCGATAAATGCATACTGGTGTGTTGTTGCAGGAAGTGAAATTTGGCTGGTGGATGGTGCTGTGCCCTTCGGGTCTGCAGAGCAGTTATCACTGCCAGTAACGAGTGCAAGACCCATTGGTGAGTATTCTGGTTCGCCCGTCATGTGGCTTAACTTGGCCGATTTAGAGCATGATCTACCTTTAGTATCCCTGCGTGACTGCCTGCATTTTCCTGAGCCATTATTTATGTTGTTAAGTAAAGCTGTGCAATATGGGCACATGACGCAAAGTTTGCGCTTTTGTCCACAGTGCGGAGGAAGAAACTTTCTTAATAATAACCAGTTAGCCATGCAGTGTGGTGAATGTCGCACCCTTCATTATCCTAGAATATTTCCGTGTATTATCGTTGCTGTACGTAAAGAAAATCAGATTTTATTAGCCCAACATCCAAGGCATCGAAATGGTATGTATACGGTTATTGCGGGTTTTCTAGAAGTCGGTGAGACATTAGAAGAGTGCGTGGCTCGAGAAATTCATGAAGAAACGGGAATTCTCGTTAAAAATATTCGTTACTTTGGCAGCCAGCCTTGGGCTTTCCCATCCAGTATGATGATGGGGTTTTTAGCTGACTATGAATCCGGAGAGTTAAGCCCAGACTACACTGAGCTGTCTGATGCACAATGGTTTGGTATCGATGAGATGCCGCCTGTTGCGCCTAAAGGAACTATTGCAAGAGCACTTATCGAACAAACGCTGAAAGATATAGACTCTAATTGTCTGATAAATAAATAAAAAAAACCCTCCGAGAGGGAGGGGGTAAGTAAGATGTCGTTATGAGATGCTGAGTACTAAGTACTCAGTTTATAATTGTAGTTTTCGCTAGCGAACAAATTTTTAACACTGATACCGATTGGGTGCAAATTAAGCATTGATTTAAAAGTTAATAACTTGATCCAGGTTGCAAAGCACACAGCTATTGGACTTAAATCAGTGATAGAATACCCCCTTTCACAGAAAGCCTAACAGTTGGAATTACGGAATGACTGAATTAAAAAATGATCGTTATCTGCGTGCGCTTTTAAAAGAGCCGGTAGATTACACGCCAGTATGGATGATGCGCCAGGCAGGTCGTTACCTACCAGAATACAAAGCGACTCGTGCAGAAGCGGGTGATTTCATGTCTTTGTGTCGAAATGCAGAATTAGCATCCGAAGTGACACTTCAACCATTACGCCGTTTTCCTCTTGATGCCGCGATCTTATTCTCGGACATCTTAACGATTCCAGATGCAATGGGGCTTGGTTTGCGTTTTGCTGCGGGTGAAGGACCTGTTTTTGATAACCCAATTACATGCAAAGCCGACGTGGAAAAAATTGGTTTGCCAGATCCTGAAGGTGAACTGCAATACGTAATGAACGCAGTACGCCAGATCCGTAAAGACCTGAAGGGTGAAGTGCCGCTGATTGGTTTTTCTGGTAGTCCTTGGACTCTTGCGACGTATATGATCGAAGGTGGTAGCTCTAAAGCGTTTACCAAGATCAAGAAGATGATGTACGCGGAACCACAAACTCTGCACCTACTTCTAGATAAGCTGGCAGACAGCGTTATCGAGTACTTAAACGCGCAAATTAAAGCGGGTGCGCAATCGGTAATGGTATTTGACACATGGGGTGGCGTACTAACGCCTCGTGATTACAATCTGTTCTCACTGCAATACATGCACAAGATTGTAGATGGTCTGATTCGTGAAAACGACGGTCGTCGCGTGCCAGTCACACTGTTTACTAAGAATGGCGGCATGTGGCTTGAGCAAATCGCAGCAACGGGCTGTGATGCGGTTGGTCTAGACTGGACAATCAACATTGCAGACGCGAAAGCACGTATCGGTGATAAAGTGGCGCTGCAAGGTAACATGGACCCATCAATGCTTTACGCTTCACCAGAGCGTATCCGTGAAGAAGTCGCGGGTATTCTAGAAGGTTTTGGTGATGCAGGTACTGGTCATGTGTTCAACCTAGGTCACGGTATCCATTTGGATGTGCCGCCAGAAAACGCGGGTGTATTTGTGGAAGCGGTACACGAGCTATCTAAGCCGTACCACAAGTAACTTCGACTTTTTGAAATCAAATGCCGGCATTCAGTGCCGGTATTTTTTTACCTAAAATTCAGTTTTTCTATCTGAGACTCAAGGCTGTACAGCTCTAGTAGTATTTGGCCTACTATGATCTAATTACTACTCTAGCTGTACACTGGATATTAAAGTTTAATATAAACAAATACTTATGATTTCGGGTTTTATGTTCTAATTTTCTTGTACAGATAAACAAGCAATTAGATCATGGGTGACCTAAAGCATCGAGTGAACGCGTTTTTTAAGGTATGGCACGACGTCAGATTCAAACCAAGGATTCTTCTTTAACCACAATGTATTGCGTGGAGATGGGTGAGGGAGCGGGATAAAGTCCGGTTCCCAATCTTGCCATTGCTGAACGGTTTGCGTGAGCGTCTTTGGTTTGTTGGTGAGATAGTACTGCTGCGAGTATTGACCAATTAGTAGAGTGAGCTCTATATTGGGCAGCTGCTCAAGAATCTTTTTATGCCAAGTGGGCGCACATTCTTTACGAGGCGGTAAATCACCAGAGTTCCCTTTGCCTGGATAACAGAATCCCATTGGGACAATGGCAATTTTATTTGGGTCGTAGAAAACGTCTTTGTCGATATCGAGCCATTGGCGTAATCGATCACCACTTGGGTCATTCCAAGGTATCGAGGTTTTGTGTACACGTGTGCCAGGGGCCTGACCGATGATTAGGATGCGTGCCCCTTTTGCGGCTTGTACGACAGGGTTTGCGCCCAAAGGTAAATTATCCGCGCATATCTGGCAGGCCCTCACTTGTTGCAATAGCTCGTCTAACGACATTCTCAGTAACCCTTTTCGAAATCCACTTGATAATTTAATGAAAATCCATCGCGCCAGCGTAGATAGTTGTCAGCAAAAATCTCGATGACTTGCTCGGGAAAACTCAGCGCAGCAATGTGTGGAGTGATGGTGACTTGCGGTAGTTTCCAAAACGGATGCTCTACTGATAACGGTTCTTGCTCAAACACATCTAAGAAGGCGTGTTCTACCCAACGGTTTTTCAGAGCGAAGAGCAACCCTGTCTCATCCAGTACGTCGCCACGACCTACGTTAAATAATAACGCCTGATTTAGTTGGCTGAGCGTTTGACGATTAAGTAACTGTCGCGTCTCAGGTGTACTTGGTAGAGTATTCACAACGATGTCGGCTTGCTCAAATGTCTTACTTAGTTCATTGATATGAAAGGTCTGATGAAACTCGCCGCCTGAAGTCGGGATACCTGTGCGGTTAATACCGATAGTTTTTATCCCCATTGCTTTAGCGGCGTTGCCCAGATAGCCCCCAATGCTACCGGTACCAAGAATTACCATGGTTTTACTTTGTAATGACGTGTATAGGTGAGGCTGCCATTGTTTGTTTTGTTGTTGCTGGTGGTATCGGGCAAAGTGGCGGTAATGGGCAATACTGTAACCCAAAACATATTCAGCAATCAGTGGACCAAAGATGCCTCGAACGTTAGTTAGAGTATAGTCCTGACGAAAGCTAGGGGATGTTAAGGCGTTGACACCAGCAAACGTGGATTGCACCCATTCAAGCTGTGAAAATTCGTCTAAGCTTTGTGATAGTAAGGGTGGATCCGCTAGTACGATCTGAGCAGCTTCTGGTTGGTCGGTGAGGCAAAGATCGGGCAGATTTTTCTCTGCCAGTAACGTTTTGTAGGTGTCGCGATGCTCTGAGAGCAGGAAAATCTGATTTGAATGCGGCATTAACTTTTTTCCCTGTGATGAATCAAGTACACTTTCGCTGTTTTTTTCTTCAATGATTGAGTGACTATGCTTAAGAATCCTCTTCAGGTTCGTTTAGAAAAACTAGAACCTTGGCAACAAATTACCTTTATGGCGTGTCTGTGTGAACGCATGTATCCAAACTATGCGATGTTTTGTGAGAATACAGAATTTGCTGACCCGCGTGCTTACCGAGCGATTCTTGATAGTGTATGGGAAATTTTGACAGTTAAGAACGCGAAAATTAACTTCGAACGTCAATTGGAGAAGTTAGAAGAGTTGTTCCCAAGTGCGGATGAGTTCGATTTTTACGGCGTTTACCCAGCGATGGACGCGTGTCAGGGTTTGTCTACGTTACTGCATGGTCTATTGGACCGCGATTACCTTTTCGATTCAATGCTTAAAGTGAGTCAACAGTCGGTACAAACCGTTGCTGATCTAGAGCAAGCACAAGGCGCAGAGCCAATCACTAACGACAACCAGAAAGAAAACGAAGCCGTATGTGAAGAGTGGGACGTCCAGTGGGCTATCTTCCGTCCGCTGCGTGAAGCGGTAGAACGTGACATCAGCTTGATTAAAGATTTGCGTGAAGAGCTACGTGAAGAAGGTGTGAGCAACATCGGTATTGCACTTTAATTGTTGAATAAATAGAAAAAGGCATCCTAACTGGATGCCTTTTTTGTTTGTGCGTTTAAGCTGTTATACCTAATGCTGATTACGATTCTTTCGAGTCGGATTTCGGTGGCTCTTGAGCTTCTGGCTCTTTATCCTGCTTCTCCAGCTCGTTATCTTCTTCATCGTCATCGCGGCTTTCGATTACGCCGTGCATTTCTTTCCAGCTTTCCCAGCGTTGGTAAGCCAGCTCCTGCATGTCAGTGCTTTTATCTGCTTCGTCGATGATCTCCTCGCCTACGAGGTGTTCAAAAATATCTTCCAACGTTACCAAACCTAGCACGGTACCGTATTCATCAACAACAAGTGCCAGCTGTAAGCGATGAGTCATCATCTGGTCGAATACTTTAGGTAAAGTGGTATTGTTTAGCACCACTTGAATTGGGCGCATGATTGCTCCCAACTGTTTCTGTCCACTACCTGATTGTTGTAGTTTGAACAACTCAAGGCGATGCACAAAACCAATGATGTTATCTTTCTGCTCGCTGTAAACCAATGGGCGTGAGAAAGGCGTATCTTTGTGTTTTTCTAGGAACTCATTGATGGTCATTGTGGCATCGACACGGAATACTACTGGTCGTGGCGTCATAACCTGCGTTACGGGTACATCTTGGATGCCAAGCAAGTTGCTTAAGATTTTTGATTCACCCTCGGCAAACTCACCGCTTTCACGTGCCAGAATCGCCATTGCAGACAGCTCATCACGCATCTTTGGAGCTTCGTGGTTACGAGCAAGACGCTTGGTGATTTGCTCTGAGAACCAAACAAAGGGTGTAAGCGCCCATACCATCCAACGCAATGCGACCGCGGCAGTGGGTGCCAACTGACGCCAGTAGGTCGCGCCAATCGTCTTCGGTACGATTTCTGAAAGCACTAAGATCGCCAATGTCAGCACTGCCGAAAAGATACCTAATGCTTCGCTACCAAATACAACCGCAGCTTGTGCACCAGCAGTGGCCGCGCCGATAGTGTGAGCGATGGTGTTTAAAGTCAGAATAGATGCCAGTGGTCGGTCGATATCTGATTTCAGCTTAGCCAATTGCCCAGCTGCGGGATGCCCCTGTTGATTGAGCTGCGCAATGTAGCTCGGACTGATACTCAGCAGTACCGCCTCCAGCACCGAACAGATAAACGAAATGCCGATTGCAATAGAGATATAAATGGATAACAGCAGCATAGTTGCCCTTGAATGTAGTTTGATAGTGGTTATTTGCAGCTATTATAACCGCAAAAGTGACTTATAAATTGGTCCAAATACCTTGGAAAGCAAGGGTTTTCAGGGGGTATGTGGTAACAAATTGTGAGTTATTACTCATATTATGGCTAAAAGTACGTCAGAAAATCGAAAGATCGCTTACAAACCTTTGCCAGATGGGGCATTTATGTTTTAGAGTGAGACGAATTCGATAACCTATGAGAAGGGAAACCTAATGAACAAGACCCAATTAATCGACTTTATCGCAGAGAAAGCAGACCTATCAAAAGCACAAGCAAAAGCTGCTCTTGAAGCGACTCTTGATGGTGTAACTGGCGCACTTAAAGAGGGTGACCAAGTTCAACTAATTGGTTTTGGTACATTCAAAGTAAACCACCGCGCTGCACGTACTGGTCGTAACCCTAAGACTGGTGACGAGATTCAAATCGCAGCAGCTAACGTACCAGCATTCGTAGCAGGTAAAGCGCTGAAAGAATCAGTAAACTAAGTTAGAATGCACCGAGGTATCCTGCCTCGGTGCAATTTCATGAAAAAACATCTACTCACTTCACTTCTCCTATCTAGCCTTACCCTTTTTGGCTGTTCATCGGTTGAAACTCCTAATTTAGAACAATTCACGCATTTTTCTGGTGGTAAAGTTGCGGGAGATGCTAGCAGCTTGTACTGGATGACAGAGAAACTCACTCGTGTGAGTACGGCGGCTGATTATGTGACTATGGGGGACAATGGTTGGTTCCAGAGTGATTATCGCTGGGACGAAGGTGAGTTGCGAGAGTTGATTCGAAAAGGCGAGCAAGTTGATACCAAACAAGAGTTGGTGCCTTTTCAAATCCACATCCGTTTCAATAAAGATGGCGAAGCGGTTTACCAACAATATCGTGTTAACCGTAAAGTCTTACCACTCCAGCATGACCAATTAGAGCGCTACAAAGCAGAAGCGAATGACGTAGTGGCATCGGTTAAGGCGCAGTCTCGTAACAATCAGAGCCTTATTCAAGGTTATTGGAATGGTCAATCGTTTGAAACCTGCAAAGGTAAGGTGTTCTCGACACTCGAGTTTAATCAGACGCTGCCAAAATTTATTATCGAGCGTCTCTCATCGGTAGACAGTTATGTGGCTTTTGTCGGCAAGCAGTCACGAAACAAAGCAATGGTCGATGAACTGTTGATGCTCAATGACGATGACTTTGATTGTGTTTCTCGGCCAAAGTTGATCTCTGAATAAACATTGCTTCGAATTCTGTCGAACAAGAACAATAAAAAAAGGCGCTGAGTGCGCCTTTTGTTTTTTAGCCAACTTATGTCGTTTTTATTTGTCTTGCTCACGTGCAATTGCACGGTAGCCGATATCGTTGCGATGGAACATGCCATCCCAACTGATCTGTTTTGCAAGCTCGTAAGCACGCTGCTGCGCTTCTGATACGCTGTTGCCAAGTGCCGTTGCACAAAGAACACGACCACCGTTTGTCACGATGTCGCCATCTTTGTTATCTGTACCAGCATGGAAGACTTTTTCGCCTTCAATTTCAACTTGTGGCAGACCCGAAATAACGTCGCCTTTGTTGTACGCTGCTGGATAACCACCGGCTGCTAGCACGATACCAATCGATGCTCGTGGATCCCACTTCGATTCCGCTTGATCCAGTTTCTCGTCGATTGCCGCTAGGCACAGATCAACAAGATCCGATTCCATGCGCATCATGATAGGTTGTGTCTCAGGATCACCGAAGCGGCAGTTGTACTCGATTACTTTCGGAGTGCCGTCTTTGTCGATCATCAGACCCGCGTATAGGAAACCAGTGTAAGGGTTACCTTCAGAGGCCATGCCACGTACTGTTGGGTAAATCACTTCTTCCATGATGCGGTTGTGGATTTCCTGTGTTACCACTGGAGCTGGAGAGTATGCTCCCATGCCACCGGTGTTAGGACCAGTATCTTTGTCGCCTACGCGTTTGTGGTCTTGGCTGGTGGCCATTGGCAGAACGTTCTCACCATCCACCATCACGATGAAGCTTGCTTCTTCACCATCTAGGAATTCTTCGATAACGACACGACTACCAGCATCACCAAATGCGTTGCCTGCTAGCATGTCTTTGATTGCGTCTTCGGCTTCTTCTAGCGTCATTGCCACAATCACGCCTTTACCAGCCGCAAGGCCGTCGGCTTTCACCACGATCGGTGCACCTTGCTCACGCACGTAAGCAAGCGCTGGTTCAATTTCTGTGAAGTTTGCGTATGCACCGGTTGGGATTTGGTGACGAGCAAGGAAGTCTTTAGTAAACGCTTTAGAGCCTTCAAGCTGCGCTGCGGCTTGGGTAGGACCAAAGATTGGTAAGCCCGCTTCGCGGAACGCATCCACCACACCAATAACCAGCGGTGCTTCTGGGCCAACGATAGTCAGTTCAATCGCCTTCTCTTTGGCGAAAGCAACAAGGCCAGCGATGTCTTCTACATCGATGTTTACGTTCTCTAGTTTTGGCTCTAGTGCTGTACCTGCGTTGCCTGGTGCAACGAAGATAGTCTCAACATTTGGGTTTTGCGCTGCTTTCCAGCCTAGCGCATGTTCACGACCGCCTGAACCAATGATTAAAACTCGCATATGAAAATCCTTAATCTTATAAATACGGTTTGCTCAAACTCAGATATTTCGCAAAGACCTGAGTATGGCCTCTCTAATTCAGTGGGACGAGGACAAGGCGACAAGTGAACTTATTCCTATGAGCATAGTATGCTATGTGATTAGGATAAGTGAACGCCGTCAACGCAGTTATCGTCCCAGTGAAGACGAGAGGATTAGTGGCGGAAGTGACGCATACCGGTAAAGATCATCGCCATGCCGTGTTCGTCTGCTGCGGCAATAACTTCGTCATCACGCATAGAACCGCCTGGTTGGATAACACACTTGATGCCTGCTCCTGCAGCCGCGTCGATACCGTCACGGAATGGGAAGAATGCATCTGATGCCATTACACAACCTTCAACCTGTAGACCTTCGTCTGCAGCTTTGATGCCTGCGATTTTCGCAGAGTAAACGCGGCTCATTTGGCCTGCGCCTACACCGATAGTCATATCGCCTTTCGAGTAAACGATCGCGTTAGATTTCACGTATTTCGCTACTTTCCAGCAGAACAGTGCATCTTTCAGCTCTTCTTCTGTTGGCTGGCGCTTAGAAACCACTTTTAGATCGTCTAGGCTCACCATACCTTGGTCTCGGTCTTGAACCAGTAGACCACCGTTGACGCGTTTCACGTCAAAGCCAGTTGTCTTCGTTGTCCATTCGCCACACTCAAGTAGACGTACGTTCTTCTTCGCGGCAACCACTTCAATCGCTTCAGCAGAAACAGAAGGTGCGATGATCACTTCAACGAATTGACGCTCAACAATAGCGGTTGCTGTTTCAGCATCCAGTTCTTGGTTGAATGCAATGATGCCGCCGAATGCAGATGTTGGGTCAGTTTGGTAAGCACGGTTGTATGCTTCTAGAATGTCTTTACCCAGCGCTACACCACATGGGTTCGCGTGTTTTACGATCACACATGCTGGCTCGTTGAACTCTTTCACACACTCAAGTGCGGCGTCCGTGTCTGCGATGTTGTTGTAAGAAAGGGCCTTACCTTGGATTTGGCGAGCAGTAGAAACAGATGCTTCTTGTGGGTTTGCTTCAACGTAGAATGCGGCTGCTTGGTGGCTGTTCTCACCGTAGCGCATGTCTTGCTTCTTCTCGAACTGTTGGTTGAACGTACGTGGGAATTTAGACTCTTCATCACCTTCTTTGTTCTCACCGTAAGATGGAACCATAGTGCCGAAGTAGTTTGCGATCATGCCATCGTAAGCGGCAGTGTGTTCAAAAGCAGCGATGGCAAGGTCGAAGCGAGTTTCGAGAGTGAGAGATTTGTCGTTTGCGTCCATCTCTGCAATTACGCGGCCGTAATCACCTGCGTTAACAACGATAGTCACGTCTTTGTGGTTTTTCGCTGCAGAACGAACCATTGTTGGGCCGCCGATATCGATGTTTTCAACCGCGTCGGCTAGTGTACAGCCTTCTTTGGCAACGGTTTCTGCGAATGGGTATAGGTTTACGACAACCATATCGATAGGGTTGATGCCGTGCTTTTCCATCACGTCATCATCTTGGCCACGACGACCAAGCACACCACCGTGAACTTTTGGGTGAAGCGTTTTAACGCGGCCGTCCATCATTTCTGGGAAACCAGTGTAGTCAGAGACTTCGGTTACGGCGATGCCTTGTTCGGCAAGTAGGCGAGCTGTACCACCAGTAGATAGGATATCGACACCGCGCTCAGCAAGAGCTTGCGCAAACTCAACAATACCTGTTTTGTCTGATACGCTGATAAGCGCACGGCGAATAGGACGAGCGTTATTCATGCTTCCATTTTCCTCAAATTCACGGAGTTAAAGATGTTTGCCAAAAATGAACTTGTTTTTACCTCTTGGGGTAAAATATTGGCCAGTTTTGGTAAAGACCTTTGCAGGGTATTTTCTGGTTAGAAAACAGTCTCCACATTTGATGGCGCGTATTCTAACCAATTTATTACAAAAAAGCTCGCGCAATCGTTTGGCATCTCAAAAATAATTGCAAAAAAGTCGTTCTTTAGCTTTAAAAGTAACGAGATAGTTAATAGGGAAAGTTATGTTTCAGATAGGTGAACTGGCAAAACGTTGTGGTGTGACTGCCGATACATTACGTTTCTACGAGAAAAACGCGCTAATAAAACCCGCAGGACGAAGTGAGTCAGGCTATCGCTTGTATGATGAAGAGAATCAAAAGCAGGTGCACTTTATCCTCAAAGGTAAAGATCTTGGCTTGAGTCTGGATGAAATTAAAGACCTGTTAGAAATTAAGTTAGAAGCGACAGAACACAGCTGTGCAGAGGTAAAAGCCATTACTTCTGCCAAGTTAGAGCTGATTGATGGGAAAATTAACGAGCTGACGAAAATTCGCCGAGCGTTAAAGAAGATTAATGATGCTTGTTGTGGTCATACAGACGATGACGCCACACATTGCTCTATCCTTGCAGCACTTGAGTAGTCTCATTCTTGCATCACTTAACTTAAGTTTGCATTTTTGGCGACTTGCTTTTCTAGGTACACGCTGCTTTCCCACCTATAATCTTGCCTTTAGTTACTTGTAGGAATCAACCATTGTCTGATTCCTACCGTAACGCTGTCTGTAGATACGAGAGTTTTCATACATGGTTGGAGTCTATTTTCAAATCAATGACTGGGTTTTGAGCGTTGATGAAAATAAGCTGTATCGACAAGATAGGGAAGTTACTGTTGAGCCACGCTTAATTAATCTTTTGCACTTCTTAGCGGAGCATGCGAATGAGGTGTTCAACCGCGAGGAATTGATTCAGTACGTTTGGGCTGGAGCGATTGTGACCGATCAAGTGGTGACTCAATCCATCTTTGAGTTGCGTAAGCTACTACGTGACGGTCGAGAGGAAAATACCAACTACGTTATCACGGTGCCCAAGCGTGGCTATAAGCTGGTAGCGAACGTGGTTACTATGACGCATGAAGAGTTTGTCACAAGTCGGCAAAATGAAGAGATCCCACCTTCGGTTGAAGAATCGGAAGAGGATTGTCTACCTATAGCACCAGCCGTTACCTTTCCTGCCGGTCCTCTAACTCGCGCGGTCTGCGAGATGTCAAAAGAGAAAAAAGCCCCTCAGAGCAAAAACAAAATCAGCCCTTGGCGATTGGGAATTATGAACTTCATCTGGATCAGTATGTTGGTCGTAGTGATGGGCGTGTTTACCTACAAGCAATCGGAAGTGCGTATTACCCAAGCCATCGATACCCATCTGATTGAGTTCAAGTTTCAAGATAATTTTACGAATGAAGGATTAAGCTACGATTTGGCAGACGGATTCGCCCAAAAGTTGATGTCCGACATTGCTCAAGTCAGTGATTACCGAGTCATGCTAAAGAAGGCGTCGTTTAATTCTGGCATTGTGCCTGGTAAATCGGTTGTGGTGAGAGTTCGTGAGAATGACGGTGGCAGCTTTTTAGAGGTGGAATATCGCAATAACTCATCTGAGAAAGTGTTGTTTAGTCGTCAATACGCGTTAACCAGTAGTCATTTAAAGACAGTGCTTCAACAAGCGTCGTTGGATTTGATGCAAGTGCTGAAAGTGTCGGATGCCAAATTGAAATCTACGATGCTGGTGGCGGGAATGCCAATGAATCCCGACGCGTTGGAGTTGTTTGTTCAGGCTAACCATTACCTTAATGTCTCTGATACTAAACAATTCCGCCAAGGTATCGACTTGATGGAAAACATTTTAGAAATCGAGCCGGATAATGCTTACGTTCAAGCTGAGTTGTTGATTGCTTACCATGTACAAAAGGCACTTGATTTCTCACAGGAGTTGAAGAAAGGGCGAATGCAGCAGCTCAGTGAAGCACTAGAGACTAATGTGAAAATGATGGTGGGGCCAATTCAACCGCGAATTTATGAAGCTTTAGCACTGCACGAAACCATCATTGGTGACATGGCGTTAGCCAAGCGGCATCTCGGACAGGCATTGAGGTTACGTGATTCAGTGCTTTCCTATGTGATTCGCGGTAAGCACGCCGAATTGGATGGTGATCTGGATTTAGCCAGTGAGTCTTACAGTGAAGCTTTCTATATTGATACGTCGGTTGAGACGTACCTGCTGTGCGAAAACTTGGTCTTCCCAAGTAACATGAAGGCGATTGATTACGCCATGTATCGCGCCGTTCACCCTTCTGTCGTTCGAATGCTTTAATTCTCTCGGACTCAACGTCAGCCTAATGCTAGCCCCTCATTTCGATGAGGGGCTTTTTTGTCGCTGTCGAAAAGTGAAAAGGGTGGGGCGGTGGGGCAATGACTTACGAAGGAGCTAACAACGCAAGCTTGCAACGGGAATACATACCCGCTTTGCTTC
>NZ_JAWOVZ010000033.1:26016-30826 GCF_033340175.1 Vibrio sp. 1557
TCTATCTCTATCTCTATCTCTATCTCTATCTCTATCTCTATCTCTATCTCTATCTCTATCTCTATCTCTATCTCTATCTCTATTGATTGTATGAAGTGTCTGGATTAGTTATGTGGCGAGAATGATTTTGGTGCCTTCTTGCAGGCGAGATGAATATTGACTTGGGTCAAGAAGCGCGATCAGGGAGAGATTTATGGAATCAACACTTCAGGGAATTAACCCTTCGGGATGGGGAAGTTGATAGAGGTTGATAACTTTTATCGCGATGACCAACGAGTTGATGAGAGTTTATCTATCGGTAGAAGGTTTGATGTTTTTCTTGTAACTGTATGAATAATATAGTTTTATGTTTTTGTGTTTATCATGTTTATCTCAACTTGATGTTGATGAACTAATCATTTTATTGATAACCCCAAGTTTATTTTTTTCTCAGTTTTTGGGCGTAGTCTTCACTTCGAAATTTAGCGAGGTCGAGCAGGTTCTTCCTCATAGCATCTCGCTAATAACCATTCAGTTTGAGTCATGTTGACTCGAGTAGAATAGATTTGGAGATGTTATGTCATCGAATGCGAAAAAAATCGGCCTTATTGCCTGTACGGGTGTCGTAGCCGGTAACATGATGGGTAGTGGTATCGCACTATTACCTTCTAGTCTTGCCTCTGTAGGCTCTGTTTCAATCTTCAGTTGGCTGATCTGTTTGGTCGGTGCACTGAGTCTGGCGTTTGTTTACGCTCGTCTGGCAACCAAAAACCCACAAGAAGGTGGTCCAATCGCTTATGCTGGCGAAGTGTCTCCGGTATTTGGTTTCCAAACGGGCGTTCTTTATTACCACGCGAACTGGATTGGTAACCTGGCTATTGCCATTACAGGTGTTTCTTACCTTTCAGTATTCTTCCCTGTGCTTAATAACCCAATCCCAGCAGGTATTGCGACGATTGCATCGGTATGGATCTTCACTTTCGTCAACCTACTTGGTGGTAGCTGGGTAAGCCGTCTATGTACGCTTGGTCTAGTTCTTATCCTTATCCCAGTTGTTGGTACAGCTGCATTTGGTTGGACGCACTTCGATACTGCGCTTTACAGCCAAAACTGGAACGTATCAGCAGGCACTGACAGCCACGCGGTAGTAACAGCGGTTCTTATCTGTCTATGGTCATTCGTAGGTGTGGAATCAGCAGCGGTATCGACTGGTATGGTAGAAAACCCTAAACGTACTGTACCTCTAGCAACTATGTTGGGTACTGGTATCGCAGGTGTGATTTACATCCTATCAACTCAAATGATCAGCGGTATGTTCCCAGCGTCAGAAGTTGCGGCATCAGGTGCGCCATTTGCACTAGCAACCACTGAGCTATTCGGTAGCTGGACAGCACCATTCGTATCAGCATTCACAGCGCTAGCATGTTTCACTTCGCTAGGTTCTTGGATGATGCTAGTAGGTGAAGCAGGTAAACGCGCAGCAAACGACGGCAACTTCCCTAAAATCTACGGCGAAACTGACAAAAACGGTGTGCCTAAGAAAGGTCTAATCCTTGCGTCAATCAAGATGACTGCGCTGATGGTTGTACTGATGTTCTTCAGCTCTAAAACAGCACACGCATCAGACCTATTCAACCAGCTAACAACTGACGCGGTTCTACTAACAATGCTGCCTTACTTCTACTCAAGCATTAACTTGATTCGCTTCGAAGGTATGACAACACGCAACGGCTTCGTAATGCTGTTCTCTGGTGTGGCTTGTCTGTTCTGCTTCATCGCACTAGCAGGTGCAGAGGGCGGTACGCTAACAGCAACCTTCATCGTGTCTCTAGTTATCTTGATGTTCTACAGCAAAAAAGCAGGTCTTGCTCAGTACGTGAAAATGCACGCTGACGACATGCCTGCCCAAGCAAGCAACTAATCCCCAAAACGCTGCCACTAAGGTGCCAGCCTATAAAACCCAAATTCACGCGGCGCTCACCTTACTCATTGCCTGTAAATGGCAAAGAGCGCCCTCATTCGCCTTGGAGATGTCCAAATGAATATATTCGCTATCTTGAACCACATGGGTGTGTTCTTTAAAGAAGAGCCAGTTCGTCAACTTCACGCTGCTCTTGAGAAAGCGGGCTACGAAGTGGTTTACCCAGTAGATGATAAAGACTTGATCAAAATGATTGAGATGAACCCACGCATTTGCGGTGTGTTGTTCGACTGGGATAAATACTCACTAGAGCTATGTGAACGTATCAGCCAAATCAACGAAAAACTGCCTGTTCACGCATTTGCTAACGAACAGTCTACTCTAGACATTTCACTAACAGACCTACGTCTAAACGTGAGCTTCTTCGAGTACGCTTTAGGTATGGCTGACGACATCGCTATCAAAATCAACCAAGCGACTGAGGCATACAAAGATGCCATCATGCCTCCATTCACTAAAGCGCTATTCAAATACGTAGAAGAAGGTAAATACACCTTCTGTACTCCAGGTCACATGGGCGGTACTGCATTCCAGAAAAGCCCTGCTGGTAGCATCTTCTACGATTTTTACGGTCCAAACACATTTAAAGCGGACGTATCAATCTCAATGCCTGAGCTAGGTTCTCTACTAGACCACTCAGGTCCACATAAAGATGCAGAAGAATACATCGCACGTACATTTAATGCAGACAGCTCGTACATCGTAACTAACGGTACGTCTACATCGAACAAAATCGTTGGCATGTACTCAGCACCTGCGGGCAGCACAGTACTGATTGACCGTAACTGTCACAAATCTCTGACTCACCTAATGATGATGAGCGACGTGACACCAATCTACTTCCGCCCAACTCGTAACGCATACGGTATCCTTGGTGGTATTCCACAAAGCGAATTCAGCCGCGATGTCATTGCAGAGAAAGTGGCGAAAACACCAGGTGCAACAGCACCAACTTACGCAGTAGTGACTAACTCAACTTACGATGGCTTGCTGTACAACACACAATTCATCAAAGAGTCGCTAGATTGTAAACACATTCACTTCGACAGTGCTTGGGTGCCTTACACTAACTTCAACCCAATTTACGAAGGTAAATGTGGTATGAGTGGTGAAGCGATGCCAGGCAAAGTGTTCTACGAAACACAATCAACACACAAACTGTTGGCAGCGTTCTCACAAGCTTCAATGATTCACGTGAAAGGTGACTTTGATAAAGAATCTTTCAACGAAGCATTCATGATGCACACTTCAACTTCACCTCAGTACGGCATTGTTGCTTCTACTGAAACTGCAGCGGCAATGATGCGCGGCAACACTGGTAAGAAGTTAATGCAAGACTCTATCGATCGCGCAATCCGCTTCCGTAAAGAGATCAAACGTCTAGAAGCAGAAAGCGACAGCTGGTTCTTCGATGTATGGCAACCAGAAAACATCGATACCACAGAATGTTGGAAACTAGACCCTAGCGATACATGGCACGGCTTCAAGAACATGGATGACAACCACATGTATCTTGACCCAATCAAAGTAACGCTATTGACTCCAGGGATGAATAAAGAAGGCGAATTAGAGGAATCAGGTATTCCTGCTTCGCTGGTGGCTAAATTCCTAGACGAGCGCGGCATCGTGGTAGAGAAAACAGGTCCATACAACTTGTTGTTCCTATTCTCAATCGGTATCGACAAATCAAAAGCAATGCAATTGCTACGCGGCCTAACTGAATTTAAACGTGGCTACGACTTGAACCTAACCATCAAGAGCTTCCTACCTTCACTATACAACGAAGACCCAAGCTTCTATGAAGGCATGCGCGTTCAAGAACTAGCACAAGCAATTCACGACCTAACTAAGAAATACAACCTACCAGAGCTAATGTATAAAGCGTTCGATGTTCTTCCAGAAATGAAAGTAACACCACACGCAGCATGGCAAGAAGAGCTTCGTGGCAACATCGAAGAAATCAAACTGGAAGAAATGGTTGGCCGCGTAAGTGCGAACATGATCCTTCCTTACCCTCCAGGTGTGCCACTAGTACTTCCTGGTGAAATGGTGACTCAAGAGTCTCGCCCTGTGCTGGACTTCCTAGAGATGCTTTGTGAGATCGGTGCGCATTACCCAGGTTTCGAAACCGACATCCACGGTCTATACCAACAAAAAGATGGTAGCTACACCGTAAAAGTATTGAAGAACTAAGTTCCTCTCGAAGATGACGCCATTGGGAATGCAAGCATGCTCCACTCTTACGAGCTCAATGTGTCATCGAACAATAACGACATTTAGATATACCCCTAACTAATCTGTCGTAAAGAGAAGGGCAAGGATGCTCTGATCTTTTCTTCTATATATAGAAGAAACACTTTTCCAAGACTTCACCTGAAGTACCCCAAATAAAAAGCAAAGACCAAAAGAGCAGTTCGTCATCGTTCTGCTCTTTTTTTCGTCTTTATATAGATAGAAAGAGAAAAAAGAACCAAGAGAGATAAGATCAGCAATCAAAATCACAAAGAAATCGGCGATCTTTTAATGCAGAAGTCAGGTGTTTCATCATGAAAAGATCCTCTGCAACCCGAAATATTAGACAAGATCGTTGAGTATCTATGCAGAGTGCTCGTTATTTGTGCGGTTGAAAGTTTTTTTGCAAAAAACGCTTGTGCTAATTTCTCAACCCCCTATACTGCGCATCCACCGACACGGAGTGAGACGAAAGTCACACAGCGAGTCGGGAAGAGAGAAAAAAGAATTTGAAAAAAATGCTTGACTCTCTCACGGTGTGAAGTAAGATACGCACCCCTAACGACGAGCAACTAAGTTGCTGAAAGTGTTAGAAAAGCTCTTTAAAAATAAGAACCT
>NZ_JAWOVZ010000034.1:0-26265 GCF_033340175.1 Vibrio sp. 1557
GCTACGACGATTAATGGGTGTAGCCGATCAGATCGTAGCTTCTTGATTTAGTTCCATCGATTTAAGCAACAAAGCCACCTAGAACCTGAACATAATCACTCTCAAGGTGTTCAAGATTATTCACCTACAGTTGAAGAAGATAGCGACACTCAAGCCCTTCTAAAATCACTTGAAGATAAATATAACGGTCAAGAATATTTATAAATAAAAATTATTTATAACAGTAATTCTCTTTCCCCTCCTACCCTCATATTCAAATAAAAACAATTACAGGAAAACAAAATTATGAAGATAGATTTACCTCAAGATCTATTTATTGATGTTTGTGAACGCATCAAGAAAGAAAATTCAATCCCTATTTACGAACATATAGAAGGTTGGCAAATAGCTGCAAAGATTGAACAGCTATTAGAAGTTTATGCAGATGATGAGTTATTCACTTTCGACGATCTACCTGAAGAATTACGGAATCGTGTAGAAAATATTGCTCAAAACTCTAGTAAGTCAAAATCACAACGTCGAGCTTTACGATCTAGGTTAAAAGCTGATGCGGATTTAATCGAATCACTCAAAGCTAAGTTAATCGAACGTGACAATCTAATCGCTGAACTCAAACAACAACAATAATAAGATAGGAGTACATAAAATGAATATGACTGAAACAAAATCACTTGAAGACTTTATTAACGAATATTATGAGACAGTTGAGCTAAGTACGTTTACTGAAAAGGATGTTCAAGAAGTTTTTGATACATGTCTCTGTCGATGGGATACAACAGTCGCAGGTGATATGCGCCCAGACCACATTTCAGGTAGTGAACTCGATAAAATCAAATATGCTCTAACCTCTAGCAATCTCCTGTATATTCTGAAGATTGGTGCTATTGAAGCGTTTACCCTCCATCCTCATAAACAACACCAAGATGTGTTTGTAGAATACGCTGAAAAGCTTAGTGAAGGTTATTCACCTGTAAGTTCACAGCAGCGCCCGTTTTCCAAATACAACAATGGTCGTCAAATTGGCTTCATCGCTTTTAAACCAGATTGTGTTCAAGAATCAGAATTAGAGCAACTTAAACAAGAAATTGAGCGTCTTCTAACTCGGAAATGTGAACTAGAAAATGAAGAACTGTTAGCACCGGATGAAGCCCAATCCTATGCCCTTCAGAAGCTTGCTGAACAAGAAGAAGAGAAAGACCAAGCATTACACCTAAGAGCAGCGAAAGCGGCCGCAGCAGCGAAACAGAAGCTTTTATCTAGTGGAAATGAAGAACTCACGGAATTACTAAAGCGTGATTGGGTGACGTTTGAAGAAGCTAAGAAAGTTAGTAAGTGTGACCAAAACACGAAAGTAGAATCACTACTGACTGATAACGGTTTTATTGCTGTCCGTAAATATTTATCAGATGGTAAACAAAGAAAGTTATGGGTTAAAGAATCTAAATCTGAAACTCTCGATTACAAGGGTATCACTCTTTAAACATTACTAGCAATAGCCCCTTTTAACTAAGGGGTTTATAAAAAGCCTATGGAATTTATACAACAATTACCTCCCCTCCTTCTTATCCTAATCCCTATTCTAATTATCAATACCCTATTTGGTAAACCAAAAGAGAAAGATCCTAAAGAAGATTATCGAACAGTATTGAAGAAGATAAAGAAGATTGTGGATGAAGAACTGAGAAAATAAGGATGATTTATGATCACACCCACATATATTATGGATGACAACCTTGGAAGATTTTACGCTGATGCCGTGACAGAAGTGTTACCAAGTTATCAGGCAAATGCTACTAAATATCCCGTCAATGATAAGAGCACTATGAATTTAAATGTGGTTAAGAGTAACCCAACATTAAGCCTTATTTGTTACGTTGGTAAGAATCCCCTCCGAAATATAGATGGTAATTTATTAAGTGTTGTTGATAAAGAACACCGCCCTTTAAACGCTCATGAGACACTTCTCAATTGGTATAACAAAAGCACTAAGCTTACGATAGTGAATGAATTTTACAACCTCAAGGATTATGTCATCGTCAAATATACCCCTCTCCAAGTTGGGACAACAGACAGTATGCAGTATCGACTCCTATTAGAACATATTCGAAATGTGTCTTATGAGCGAGGCTACTTATTAACCGCAGCAGATGAACAAAAAAGCATTGATGGTCAACGTAAAACCAACAGCACTAATAATGGATTTAGTGAGCAGCTGAATGCATTACCTGACCTCTACAAAAATGGCTATGTAAATCTTATGGGTTTAAAACGCCAAACGAACGAACAATTTATTGAATCATTTTTTAACAAAAAATAAGGTTAATAATTATGGCAAGAAAACTCCATTCCTTCACTAATACTGTGAAATGGAAATTAGATAGACAGTCTTGGAACTCCGTCTTAAAGCAGAGCAAGCAGCTGGCTCGCCAACTCGATCGAGCTAACCCTGAAAATGTTCTCGGTGTTGGTGGTTCTCCTAAAGCTAGGCGACAACGACAACAAGATCAAGACGCTCACATCAAGCACTATCGTAAGCTCCAAAAAGAACAAGAGCAAATCGAGGCTACACAGAAGAAAGTGTTGCTACGATTTGCTCAATCCACAAGTGCAATTCGTGACATGGGTGTTGCTGAGAAGAAAGTTTTACTGAACAAGCTCAAACAAGCTTCAAGCACAGAAGAATTGCTTCACCTTGAGAAACGATTGAAAAACCAAATCTCAGATCGCAACCGCCGCGAGAAACAAAGGACACGAGAACTTGCTAAACAGAGCGCACTTATAACCCATCAGCACAATGAACGCCGTAAGGCGGCAGCGTCATCACTCAAACGTGCTGGTATGGCAGCAGGTGTGGTAGGTGCTGGGTTGGCTACTGTAGGTATGCAACAATCCCTGCAACGAGCTACAGAGTTAGATCAGGCGATTAAAAAGAGTAACTTGGATAGTGAAACCTTCCAGAATTTAGCCGCAGCCTCCAGCCGATTCGGTTTGTCGATGGATCAAGTCGCCAGTAACTACCAAGATTTCGCAGACCGCTTGGGCGAGTTCCGTTTAACAGGTTCTGGAGAATTCAAAGATATCGCAGAATGGTTGAAGCAGAACAACAAAATCTCTGACAAGATGCTTCAAGAGTTAAAACCACTAGAAGCAATGCAACTTATCGCGAAAGAGGCTAAAGCCCGTGGTACTGACATGAACAAGCTCACGTTCTTAATGGAAAGCTTTGGCAACGATGCCATTCTACAATTTAAGGCAATGCGTAACCTTGATGAAATTGCTTCACAACGTGAACGATTTAACCTCAACCTCACACAGCAAGACTTAGATACATTAGTGAAAGCTAGACAGAACATCACGTTGATGGGTGTAGGGGTTGGACGCCTAGCCGACGAATTCCTTGTTGGATTTGGTGGAGGTAATATCAACTCCATTATGACTGACTTAAAAGAATTACAGCCTACTTTCCGACAAATGGGTGAATCTGTAAGGTCTTTCGTTAACACAGTTGTTAAACATGGTGATGAGATTATCACGATTGGTAAAACAATTGCTTCAATTTGGGTCGGCTCGAAGATCTTCACTATATTAAGCGGTGGCTTGAGTGTTGTAAATACATTAACAAATGCATTCAAAGGTTTGTTCAAGCTTATTAGCCGTGCAGCAAGTGCACTAGGTCTTGGTAGTGCAACAAGTGCAAGTGTTAAAGGTGGTGCAGCCGCACGAGCAGCAGCAGGTATGGCAGCAAGAGCTAACCCTTGGTTAATGGGCGGATACGCTGTATATGAGGGCAGAAAAGGCGGCTTGTTAGATCCTGAAAACTTTTTTGGTAAAAATAAATATACCGAGTTCTTAAATACAAATATCTTCGATCTACTTGGTCGTGCTGGTAAAGAGATTAGTTCAATTCAAACACAACATCAAAAAGTAGATGTTAACCTCAATATCGTATCCGATGTGAATCATAACGGGAACATTATCAACACAATTCGTTCTGAGATCGATAATGATAGAGAAAATCAAATCATAGGTTTCTATCAGAATCTAAGTCCTAGCAATTGATAGACTTCTATAAAAGACATAAAACATTATGACATTACCCCACCTTATTGGTGGGGTTTTTTATGTCTAGAACTACACGTAAATCAACTATGAAGATTTGACAGACTCATTAAAATTGTCATACGCTGATGATATCAGTGGTATACAAATTCAAGCATTATCATGTAAGCCACTGATTTAATGGGCTGAGAGTCCCACTGTTTTTGTGGATAACTAAAATAAAAGTGTCATGGAGTGTTCCAAATTTGATAACACTCGCTGCGATTAAGTGTTTACTGGCGTTAACAATCTTTTCAACAAACTCATCACTACAAGTGCCAACGTAACAAATGTTGCAAGCGGTAAAGCTATCCACAATTCGGGGTGAATTTGTGCATTGAGATCGAGTCCATATGTCATGACTGCGGCCACACAAATTTCCGCAGCGAATACCGCAACACCACTAGCAATCAACGCCATAATTCCGTACTCGGCCCACAGGGTTGTGTTGATCCGTTTCTTACTTGAACCTAATGTGCGATACAAACGAATCTCTTGTTGGCGTTGGGACAAGCTTAACCTCAGTAGCGTAAAGATGAGCAGCAGACCAGCAACAACGCCTAAAAGAGCAAGGATGGTGATTGTTGATACGATTTGCTGAATCAAAGCCTGAATTTTCTCGCCCATAGTTCGGATATCTAAAACAGAGACCGTTGGGTGAGCACGTGACATTGACGTCAACAACGCTTCATTTCCTTCTTCAATCCTATAACTGATGAGGTAAGAACCAGGTAAATTAGCCATCACGTCAGATGAGAAAATAAAATAAAAGTTAGGCTTCATGTCACGCCATTCGACATAACGGATGGTATCTACTACTACATCGTAATTCTGGCTGTTTATTACAAAGCGCAGCGTATCACCGAGTTTGATGCCTAAGTCATTTGCTACATCAGCTTCTACAGATACACTCCCTTTGTTTGTCCATTCACCCGAAAGCACATCATTATATTCTGGTAGGCTATCTCCCCATGTCAGGTTTAGCTCTCGACGTATCGCGTCAGAACCTTCTCCTTCGTACTCAACCTCTTTAACATTTTGACCGTTGATCTCTGTTAGTCGTCCACGAATTATTGGATAAGCTTGTGACCGCGTAACTCCATTTTTATCTAGGGTTTCTAGGTAGTTATCGAGTTCATAATCACCAATGTTCAATGCGAACACATTTGGCGCATCTGCAGGCAAGGTTCTCTCCCAATCAGCGAGAATATCGCTGCGCACAAGCCAAATGATAGACAGCAACATCAAAGATAATGCCAAAGCACCAAACTGTAGACCGCTGGTTACTGGCGTCCGGTTGATACGACTCAACGCAAGCTTCATTGCAGGATGGGTTGAAACACGTGCAAACAGCTTTGTGAGTATGACGCTAACTGCTGCGAGTACCACAAACAGTACCGCTATACCAGTGAGCACGATCCAAACTAAGGTGTTATCTGCATACAGTAAAAGCAGTGGAACAACGGGAACTAGAACAAGTAACATTCGCTTCCAAGAACGTTGCGCTTTACCCTGCTGTAGCACTTCTAACGCGGGAGTTTTAATCAAGCCTAACAATGGTATACCGAGAGCAGGCACCGTAATCAAGACTGCTGAGATAAATGCCACCAAAAATGGTGTGACACCGTAACCAGGGAGTGGATCGGGTAATAAGTCTTTGAGTGGAATGCGTAATAAATATTCCAGCCCGCTCCCTAACAATAGACCGACGACACTGGCACTAATGAGAAGGATTGTGACTTGAATAAATAACCACTTTTCAATCCATCGGCGGCTCGCACCAAGACTTTTCAACATCGCAATAGTTTGTGTCCGGCTGTTCACGTAATTTTGACAAGTAAGAACCAATGTTGTCGCCGCCATAATGATGACAATCGCTACGGTCAAAGACAGATACTGCGTCGTGCGTTCAAAAACCTCATTACTACGACTGGCAGTATCTTGCGTGCGCCAGCGATCGCTCGGAGAAAGCTGCGTATCATCTTGTAAGCTCTTTAGTATTTTATCATCGGCTTGTAAAAACAGACGGTATTGAACTCGGCTCCCAACTTGAATTGCTCCTGTTTTATCTACGTCACTTTGATGAATGTATGCAGAAGGCATTTGCCGAAATGGATTAAAGCTCAAGCCAGGTTCCATCAATACTGCGCCTGATACAGTAAACTCGGCATCGCCTATCGTGACACTGTCACCTGGCTTTACGTTTAGTTGAGTCATAATCCGCTCATCAAGCCAGAGTTGGTTCTCTTTAACGCGACCGGCCGGATTATTTTCGAGAACGAGCTCTCCCATTAAAGGGTAATTATCATCCACCGCCCTTACCGAAATAAGCTGCATACCATTATCGCTAAATGCCATAGTGGCAAATCGCGTCATCATCGAACGTTCAAGGCTTTCAGTCGAGGCTAACAACGTGTCCGGAATGGGATTAGCAGACACAAACACCGCATCTGCCGTTAATGCGTCCTTCCCTTGCTTGACGATCACCTGCTCCATTCGTTCTGCTAATGCAGAAAGCGCAAAGATACTCGCAATCACGAGAATAAGAGCAACGCTAATAGGCCAAAGGTTCCCCTGCCTTATTTCGCCGAAACTCCAACGTATCAAACTTTTATTCGGCGAGTGCTGTGTTGTACTGTTTTGTTCTGTGGATGTTGCTTCACTTGATGATACTGCAGACATTATATCTCCTCCTTAAGCTCACCCGCCTCCATACGATAGATACGGTCACATCGGCTTGCTAGATGACCATCGTGTGTTACTAAAATCAGAGTTGTCCCGTGCTGTTCATTAAGATCGAATAGCAGCTCAATCACTTTGTCTGCGGTTTGATGGTCAAGATTGCCGGTAGGCTCGTCTGCGAACAACAGCTCAGGCTGTGTCATAAATGCACGCGCTAGCGCAACTCGCTGTTGTTCACCACCAGATAACTGGCTTGGTAGATGGTCGACACGTTTTTCTAACCCAACAGCAGCTAACAATTCCGCTGCTCTTGCTTCATCTTCGGCTTCACCACGTAAAAGACAAGGAAGCGTGACATTACGTAATGCACTCAAACTCGGGATTAACAGGAAACTTTGGAAAACGAAACCTAAAGAGTCAGCCCGAATTTTCGCACGTGCTTCATCGTCCAGTTTTGATAATTCATGACCTAATAAAGTAATTTCGCCTGATGTCGGCGTATCAAGACCAGCTAGCAACGTCATCAATGTTGACTTACCTGCACCGGAAGTTCCGACGATGGCGATTTTTTCTCCTTTTCGGATGTCAACATTTACGTCTTTGAGGATTGTTAATTGTTCTTGATTAGTAGAGACTTGTTTAGAAACCAAATTGGCTTGAACAATAGGTGCATTAAGTACAGGTGTTTGCATGATTCGTATACTTTCCTTAGTTCTATTTTTTTGTTTTTCCGCTACTTCACATGCGAGCGAAAAGCTACTTGTCTTGGGTGATAGCTTGAGTGCAGGCTATCAGATGCCGATCGAAGAGAGTTGGCCTAGCTTACTCCCTGATGCGTTGTCAGAACATGGTCAAGATGTAACAGTTATTAATGCCAGCATTTCTGGCGATACAACCGGCAATGGCTTAGCACGGTTACCTCAGTTGCTAACTCAGCATAGCCCTGACATGGTACTTATTGAGTTAGGTGCCAACGATGGCCTAAGAGGCTTCCCTCCTAAACTTATTACGTCGAATCTTTCAAAAATGATTACCATGATAAAAGATTCTGGTGCGGACGTTGTCATGATGCAAATTCGGGTTCCACCTAATTATGGTAAGCGCTATAGCGATATGTTTTACGATATCTACCCTAAGCTTGCACAGCATCAACAAGTTGCCTTGATGCCATTCTTCTTAGAGCATGTTGTCACCAAACCAGAATGGATGATGGATGATGGCCTTCACCCAAAACCAGATGCACAACCTTGGATCGCTGATTTCGTTGCTCAAGAATTAATTAAACATCTCTAATTTTAATGGTCTAGCTCAATAAGTTTTACGTAACTTTACGTTAATCTATTTTCAATTCCACTCATCGAGGATAGATAACAACATGCGAATAGAACCGTTAATTCAAGGTGTTGTTGCTCGCTCTGCGCACCCCAAAGGGTGTCATGCATCTATTAAAGAGCAAATTGAATACGTAAAGCACGCCCCACAGATCAAAAAAGGCCCAAAACGGGTTTTGATTATTGGTGCCTCCTCTGGTTTCGGCCTAGCGGCACGAATAGCCCTAACGTTCGGTGGCGCTAACGCCGATACCATTGGCGTCTCATTTGAGCGTGGCCCTTCAGAGAAAGGGGTTGGGAGTGCGGGTTGGTATAACAACGTCTTTTTTAAGCAAGAAGCAAATCAAGCCGGGCGTACCGCAATAAATATTGTTGGCGATGCATTCTCTGGTTCGGTGCGCAATCAAGTGATTGAAGCCATTGAAACGTACTTTGAGGGTGAAGTTGACTTAGTCATCTATAGCTTGGCAACCGGTGTTCGACCTAAACCTGAATCTGATGAGTTTTGGCGCAGTGTCATTAAACCTATTGGTGAACCTGTCACTGGCGCTTCTATCATGCTGGAGAACGATAAGTGGATAGAAACCACCTTAACGCCTGCAACAGAAGAGGAAGCCAATGCCACCATTAAAGTAATGGGAGGCGAAGACTGGGAAAGCTGGATTGACACACTCATCAATAACGACTCTATCGCAAACGGCTGCAAAACCATCGCCTTTTCTTACATGGGCCCTGACATTACGCACCCAATTTATCTCGATGGTACGTTAGGTCGAGCGAAAATCGATTTACACCAAACCAGTCATTCATTAAACCTCAAACTCGCCAACTTTGACGGCGGTGCTTACGCAACCGTGTGTAAGGCGTTGGTGACGAAAGCCAGTGTATTCATCCCTGCGCTAAGTCCCTACCTGTTAGCGCTTTATAGAGTGATGAAGGAAAAAGGTACTCACGAACGCTGTATTGAACAAATGCAGCGGCTGTTTACTACGAAGTTATACGATCAAGAGAAAGTGCCAGTTGACGGCGAACGCTTGATTCGAATAGATGACTTGGAACTTGAACCGCAAGTTCAACAAGAAGTCCACGCTCTTTTAGAACAGATGAATGCTGAAAACTTTAAAGAGATTGGTGATTACCAAGGTTTTAAAGATGAGTTTATGAAGCTCAATGGCTTTAACTTTGAAGATGTCGACTATTCGCAAGACATTTCTATTGAATCGTTAATGTCGCTTAAGCCTTGATACTTGTTACCTGTTTCAAGGATGAGATATGTGACAACTATTCCTAGTCCTGAACACTTTTCAGGACTTTTTTTTGTTTCGAGCCCTAGCCACCCTATACTTAATTAAAAAGCGAGAACAAAATAGAGCAGTCTGCATTTTTAATTCACAGGAAGTGAAACCACGTAAAGGATGACCTATATGGGGAGATTGCAAACATTAGACTACGAAATCCCTGAGTCTATGCGAAGAAGTTGGCAGGAAATCGTCAACTTACTGGCTCAAATAACACACGTACCCACCACATTAATTATGCGTATCCATCCGGATCGCATAGAAGTAAATACATCTAGCGAAACTCTAGGTAATCCTTATCGTACTGGCGATGCAGAGCTGCTTGGTAACGGTTTGTATTGCGAGCAAGTTATAGAACAGAAAGGCGAGCTTGTAATCCCCAATGCGCTTGAAGATGAAGAATGGCAAAATAACCCAGACATCAAACTAGGCATGATTTCTTATTGCGGCTTACCGCTATTCTGGCCAAATGGGGAGACATTTGGAACAATCTGTATGCTTGACTCTGAGAGAAACGAGTACAACGATAGTTACCGTCAGTTGCTTGAAACTTTCAAAGATTCAATCGAAGCACAGCTTTCAGTTGTGTACCAACAACATAAACTTCAGCGACTTAACACCGAGCTAAAGAGTCGAATTGAAAATCGTACCACGGATTTAGCCCAGTTAAGTTACTCCTTAACACAAGAAATTGATCGCCGTAAAGCCGCGGAAAAACAAGTGAGCTACCAAAAAACACATGATCAGGGGACTGGGTTTCTAAATCGCTCTGCACTTGAGAACATTGTCCAATACACCTTACAGTCCCTTGATAGTGATCAGCAATCGCTTGTGGTCATCAACATTGGTTTTAGTAACGCTCGTAGTATTCAGACCAGGCACGGGTTCGAGGTCTTTGACAACATTTTAAAAGAATTTCACTCCAGATTAACCAGACACGGTGCTAGCGGATTTATCACTGGTAGACCAAGTTCGAATGACATGGTTTTATTGATTTGGGGAGAGGATATTGAAGCTCGGTTAAATCAACTATTAGATGATATCACTAAAATTAGCGTAGATGGATTTGTCTTCAACAAAACAGAAATACATTTGCACACGTATATCGGTATAGTTCAAGCTTACAAAGATTGCAGCAATGCTAAGCGTATCCTTCAACATGCATGTTACGCGATGCTTCTATGTAAAGAATCCGGCGAACCTTTTAGTTATTTTAGAGAAAATCATTCGGCGGATCTCAATAGTCACAATGAACTGGAAAGTTACCTTTTACAAGCAGTGCGTAACGACGATTTAGTGTTGTACTTTCAACCTCAAGTAGACTCCAAAACACGTAAATGGATTGGCGCAGAAGCCTTGCTTCGCTGGAGACATCCAATACTTGGCGACGTTTCCAACGAAGCATTGATACATATGGCCGAACAAAACGGGCTTATCTTTGAAGTTGGCTCTTTTGTTCTGCGTACCGCGATAGACAAAGCGAAACAATGGTCTGAGTTAATCGATAACTTCAAAATTGCCGTCAACGTTTCTCCCATTCAATTACAAAACGTAAATTTTGCAGAACAAGTGCAACACCTACTCGACACTTTCCATTTGCCAGCACACTTTCTCGAACTCGAAGTAACCGAGAGCGCTCTAATTGCCGATGAAATAGTAGCACGCACAACGTTAAATAAGTTGCACAAACTAGGTGTGACATTGTCACTTGATGATTTTGGTACAGGATATGCCTCGTTCAGCTATTTAAAGAAATATCCGTTTGATGCCATCAAAATTGATAAAAGCTTCGTCCAGCAAATGGAAAAGTCAGATGATGATCGCGAGATCATTTGTTCAATCATACACATTGCAAAAAAACTGGAACTCCAAGTAGTGATCGAGGGCATTGAATCCCACCAACAAGAGCAGTTTCTTATTGGTGAGGGTTGTGATATCGGACAAGGTTTTCTTTATGGTAAACCTATGCCTTGTAATGAATTTGAGCAAAGTTTGTTTAATCAGCGCCTTTCTGGCGGGCAATACGCCTACTCTTCCTAAGCATTCTCTTTACTATGAGGGCGGTGGTTTCTATAATCGCCGCCCGCTTCTATTAAAAGGCCAATATCTTCATGGATCAGTTGACTGCCACGCTTAAGAAAATTGAAAAGCAGAACTACCGAGCTTATCAGCAAATCAAAGGTCAATACGACTTCACTGATTTCACTTTGTTTATCGATCATGTACAGGGTGACCCTTATGCATCGGCGTCACGTTTTCGTGCGACTCGCGCATGGTCTTTGACTGGTCTTGAGTGGCTAAGAGACGAGTCTCCTGCATTTCAAAGAGCTGCACGTGATTTTATTGCGCGTAGTTTTGAACAGTTTGCTAAACAAGAAAACTCAGTATCAATTTCACTGACAGGCCAAACTGTACTGGATAGCACCGCGGTGTTGTTTACTGAAGAAGGTATTGAACTGCGTTTTCGAGTTAACTTACCAGCCGAAGGTCGTTCAGTATTGGGGAAAAAAGCCAACAACATACTGACTTTCCACCTGCCTAAGTTTATCCGTCGAGCAACTTTAGAGCGTGAACTCGACAAAGCCGCTTTAATTAAGCACTGCCAAGTTGTTGAAGACCAAGATGCCCTACGAGAACAGTTAGAGGCCAATAACTTAGTCGCGTTTGTCGCAAACGGCAGTATTCTTCCTCGAATTGCAGGTAATTGCGACCTTCCAATGAAAGAAGCCGTTGAGTTTAAAGCCCCTGAATCTCTACAAGTCACTTTACATGCGCCAAACAAGGGCCATGTCACAGGATTAGGAATTCCAAAAGGTATCACACTGATTGTAGGTGGTGGCTTCCACGGTAAATCTACCTTATTAAATGCAATAGAGCGTTCAATTTACGATCATATTCCAGGAGATGGTCGCGAATACATTGTTGCCGATAACAAGGCTATGAAGATTCGTGCCGAAGATGGCCGATGCGTACACCACTTGAACCTGTCAAACTACATCAACCATTTACCGATGGGTAAAGATACGGCGGACTTTTCTACTCAAGACGCATCAGGCTCAACGTCGCAAGCCGCTTGGCTTCAAGAGTCTATTGAAGCGGGTGCAAGCACATTATTGATTGATGAAGATACTTCTGCTACCAACTTCATGATTAGAGATGAGCGTATGCAGGCATTGGTGGCAAAAGGTGATGAGCCAATTACTCCTCTCGTCGACCGCATTGGTCAATTACGAGATGATCTTGATATCTCTACCATTATCGTTATGGGTGGGTCGGGCGACTACTTAGACGTTGCCGATACCGTCATTCAAATGCACGACTACCAAGCCGTTGATGTGACTGAAAAAGCGAAAGAAGTTATCGCTCAGCACCCTACTCAACGCCATAACGAGTCAGAAGAACGTTTACAGACCTTCCCACCTCGAGCACTGAACCGCGTTGCGTTGATGAATATTCTTACTGACGGCAAGTTCCGTGTGAATGCGAAAGGCAAAGAGTCACTTCGATTTGGTAAAGAGTTTACTGATCTTAGCGCTTTGGAACAGATAGAGTCAGCCGATGAAGTCAACACAATTGGCTGGTTATGGTTCCAAATTGCTCAACTTCCAGGTTGGTGTAATCATCCGGCGAAGGAGATTGAAGAAATGCTGTCTGGTGAGTGGCATGCCGCTCTTCCTAAGCAAGGCGACTTAGCCAAACCACGCACACTAGACGTTATGGCTGCCCTCAACCGCATGCGAAAATCTCAGTTTAAGTCATCATGCTAGTTTTGATACGCTGACAGAGACAGTTCAATCAAAAGGCAGCTATAGTTAGCTGCCTTCCTTTATCTTTATTCTTAGCGAATCATTCGTTTCTCAGTACATTCCACGCTTCACAAAGAACTCTAAATCTTTCTGCATCGCCATTTTCTCGATCAGGATGCCAACGAAGCGCGAGTTTTCGCCATTGTTTTCTAATTTCCGCAGGCGTAGCGTCAGTGTTAAGTTCAAATAGTGACAGTGCCTTTGTCTTATCTACGCTGGCTACTGACGAACCACCGATGAACTTTTGATAAGTTGTCCAAAATTCATTCAACAGTCGACGCACTTCATCTTCGTCCGCTTCGTAATTGCGCCAATCTAAGTAATACTCACGCAAAGGATCATGAATATCGATCTTATGCCTCAAAGCTTCCATCGAAGACATGAGCTGAATATCCATGGCTTCGACTTGAAGCCAGCTATCCGGATACAGAGTGTCTTGCAGTTGATATAATGCATTCATGATCAGGAAATTTCTTTTGAATAAATCCTTATCGGGAGAGTCGTCCAGCTTTGAAATATAACCTTGTTCACCCAACGAGCTTGCCAAGGTGTGCACTTTCCAATTAGAGGGCTGTTTTCTCAGAATTTCTAACATTGGCCAAAGCAGCGGATTTTCTATTGCATGAGGCTCAATACTATTGACAGTACGTTGTCCTTCCATTCATCCTCTCTGACACGAGTTTAGGGCCCCATTCACGGCACAAAAAACATAATTTCCACTTTGTAGCATAAATGCAAAAAGGCCGATAGTCATTCACCATCGGCCTTTGTAAGGAGATCACGTAAAGGTTAAATAACCCCTAGCTCACGTAAACGTTCCATAAGGTAGCTATGTGCAGTGTAGCGTTCAGATAACACCACTTCCGGCTTTGGATGCAGGAACAACGGTAATGAAATACGTGACTTTTCTTGACGGCCACCCGTAGGGTTGATTACACGGTGAGTCGTTGAAGGGAAATAACCACCTGACGCTTCTTGAAGCATATCACCAATATTGATGATTAAGTTTCCGAAGTCACATGGTACATCGATCCAATCACCCTCTTTACTCTTTACTTGCAGTCCAGGCTCATTAGCAGCAGGCAAAACCGTTAACAGGTTAATGTCTTCATGCGCAGCAGCACGAATAGCACCTGGCTCTTCTTCGCCTGTCATCGGTGGATAGTGAAGCACGCGTAGTAATGTTTTGTCACTGTTATTGATCATTTCTGACAACGCGATAGAGAACTTCTCTTGAACGTCCTTAGGTGCGTACGCTTCAACCCAGCCTAATAGCTCTTGAGCAAACGCATTGGCACGCTCGTAGTACTCTAAGATTTCAGCTTTAAGCTGCTCTGGGATCTGCCCCCAAGGGTAAACATGAAAGTACTCTTTGATGTCTTTCACTTTGTGCCCTTTCGCCACTTCAGACACTGAAGGTGGGAAATAGCCATCTTGGGTGTCTACGTTAAAGTGAAAATCATTCTTTTGATCTGAACAGAAAAACTCATGCCAGTTTTTGTAAATTGACTCTACAAGCTCTTGTGGAATCGGGTGGTTTTTCAACACACCGAACCCCGTTTCGCGTAGAGAGGTAACGAACTGTTGAGCAGCATCGTCAGCAAGATAATCGACAGTTTCCAGTTTCATGGCTTTACTTCTTTTTTATTAGACTGAATCATGGATTCTATGGATGGGCATGTTGTAAATCAAACTTTAATGAAAAGTGCACGCGCAAACGTTTTAATGTTGAGCAGTTTGCCAATAAATCAACATTTTCAGTGATCAAAAAACCCATTAAAATATCAATTGCACACCGTTCAATTAAGTGCAATCATTAACACAATCTATGGAGTCCCACTGTAAGATAAATTGAAGGATCAAATAACTCTATGAAAAGCACCTCGACACTCTTAGGATTAACGATTTTTTATGCCATCGTGTTTTTATTTTCTGCGTTGGAACCTAACTCACGCGCAGTTTGGTTTGCGGAGATTATCCCGGCGATTGGTATTCTTGTTGCTATTTGGGCGATTTCGATTCGCTATCAGTTCAGTAATACGGCTTACTTTTTAATGTTCATCTGGCTCTGTTTGCACACTATCGGTGCGAAATATACGTTCTCCGAAGTGCCGTTTGACTGGTTTAACGACATGATTGGTTCAGAGCGAAATAATTTTGATCGCGTTGCGCACTTTTCAATTGGCCTTTACGCATATCCGATCGCTGAATACTTGATAAACAAAAAACGGTTCAACAAAGCGTTCTCTTGCTGGTTTGCTTTGTTTGCTATCATGTCACTTGCTGCTGGCTATGAGATTATCGAATGGTGGTATGCGGAGTTGGCTGGTGGCGATGAGGGAATTGCCTTTCTGGGCTCGCAAGGTGACATATGGGACGCCCAGAAAGATATGTTGTGCGATACCGTTGGTGCAGTGTTGTCGTTATTCTTAATGTCGGCTCAACGTCGATTCTCTCAACCATTCTAAATAACGGTTAAACCCATCAACAATTGGAACCTGTACGATTTGAGCTACCTCGTATTCGTGCAGGTTTTCTATTTTCTCTTCCACCAATTCATAAAGTTCTCGACGAGTTTTGATCACCAGCAACCATTCGTTGTCAGTACAAATCTCCCCTTTCCACACATAGTGACTTTCAATAGGCATCGTTTGAATACACGCGGCTAATTGAGCATCTAGCAAACCTTTAATGATCTGATCTCGATTTTTTTCATTACTGGTTGTACTTAAAACCATGCAATAGTCATGTTTCATACTCATTTTCTAGCCCTTTATTATTTCATCGTCACTTTGCCGCCAATCATTTTGTAAGCGGGGGTTCCTCTTACTAAAGTGTCTCTTGCAAACTCTTGTCCGCAAGCGGGGCAAATACATGGGGTTTGTGTGAAATCGTCAACAATGCGCTCTTTGAAGCATTTAACCAGTGCGCCTTTACGGTACTTAAATAGTTGAGTTTTACATTTAGAGCAAAAGATATCGACGGTTTTCGTCGGTTGTTTTTTATTCGGTTTCGCCATGGTTACTTTCTATATCCGGTTTGACCCATACATTATTAAAATCAAACCAACCTAAGGCATTACACTTTGCATTTTGTAACGCACCGCTGTGGTCTTTATTCACGCCTAGCCAGCAGTGAAACATAGGAATCACCTGACAGCTTTTTACTAATTGTCGTCCTAGCTCACGCGCAGGAAAGTCTGTGTGCATGCCGGCACGCCATTGATCGACAAGTTTAGCCCATTCACTAAAATCGTAACCTGAACTGAACTTCTCAATATCACTGTAATCCAGGAGCCAGCCCGCCAACGCGTCATTTCGGTTCGTTGCAATGCCCATAGCTTTCATCCAGATATCCACTTCCTCCGGTGCGGGCGGTTGAGAATCATAACGAATAAACTCAACCTCTATACCGTGCGGTTTTAAGAGTGTCTTGATGGCCTTGGCAACTACTGGAAACATCGGATGCTTTTTCTGATACGCTACGGAAATTACCTTATTAGCCTGTGGTACGCTGCCCGCTTCCGCTGGCCTGAGATCAATCCAACCGGGCTTAAGGCCAAAGGCTTGCAATACTCCCAGTTCCATCACTTTATCTTGTGGAACATGCGCGTAAATCTGGTGACTGTTGAGGGTTTGCGAGAGGAACTCTGCCCAACGTGGATCTTTTGCAATCCCAGTGTTTTTGTTTAGTAATAGGAATGTACAGCCAGGGTCCAGCTCGACTTCATCGGATGAACCTTGTTTATCCATCTTCGGCTTTGACAGGCTTGGATAAACCATTGAAGAATAGGCTTCATCGATTACCCACACCTCCACTTGGTCAAGTAAAGGGCGAAAACCAAAGTAGCCATCAAAAGCAGTCAAAATAAGACGCTTATCATCATTCATTTTAACTTGGAACGGCCCTGTCCCTATCGGTTGTCTATCGAAGCTTTCAGAACGCAAAGCACTCGGTAGCAAAATTTTTGCTTGCGACTCACTCAGAGCCAGAGGCAGGTAGCGATCAGGACGGACGAGCTCAATATCAACGGTCCACTCTTGTGGCGAAGACACCCGCTTTATGTGAGAAAACAAGTTCAAGCTATTTAACGCAAGCACACTTTCAAGAACACAACTGGTTGTTAACGGTTCACCGTTATGAAAGCGTACTCCACGACGAAGATAAAAACGCCAATGTGTATCAGAAATTGCTTCCCACGTATGGGCTAAATCTGGTTGAAGTTGTTCATTTTCATCAAGGCGAGTGAGTCCGCTAAAAATTTGTCTGGCGATGTGTTGTTCAGAACGCCGCATCGGTTTCTGCGGGTTTAACATCGACAATGGTCGATAATAAGGCAAACGCACGACCTGCTCGCCCTGTCGATGCTGAAGCCCTAAATAACCTTGGATAACCTGCGTTAATCGTGCCGCATCGTTATCAAGCGCATCTAGAGCCTGACCGATTTTCCCTTCATCGAGATAACGCCTGGCGAGGTTTTCGCTGACGTCGCTTCGATTACGTTTAAAAACGAGTTTCGAAAGTTTTCCTCGACCCGCTGCCGGATGCCACTCAATCCAGCCCTCTTCTTCAAGTTTATTTAGAACAATACGAGCATTACGACGTGTACAAAACAACGCTTCGGTGATGTCTTCGAGCTGAACGTCCGTATCGTGACCGGAAAATTTTTCAAACAGTGTTTCGAACTGAACACGTAAACGAGGGCTACTCATAAAGAGGAAATTCTTATCTTGTTGTCGATAAGCTAAGTTTCCTCATTTTTACCAAAAAGTGCAAACATCACACTATAAATT
This sequence comes from Vibrio sp. 1557, assembly GCF_033340175.1. NCBI lineage: Bacteria > Pseudomonadati > Pseudomonadota > Gammaproteobacteria > Vibrionales > Vibrionaceae > Vibrio > Vibrio sp. 1557. Next base: position 18,009 of record NZ_JAWOVZ010000034.1, read on the forward strand.
ATTGAATATCGATACCAATTTCTCGCGAAAGTTCGGCCAGTTGTTCCTCGTTGTCCAGCTTGATAGACCATTTGCACTCTGCTCCATGAGATAAAACAACGTTCGCTCCTCTACCCAGCAACTGAATTGCATCGGTTTGCGCTTGCAAGGTTACCATTGCACTACCGGAGAGCTTAATCACTATTTCACGCTGGGTTGCAATGATTTTTCCTAATGAAAACTCAATCACCATCTTAGTTTATACCGACTTTGTTTTGTGTTGTTTCACAGCGATGGTCAAGCGACTGGTACACACTAAACGGCCTCGCTCATCTGTGATATCGATTTGCCACACTTGCGTTGAAATACCCAGATGAAGCGGTTTTGCCGTACCAATCACATGACCACTTCGCATGGCTCGCACATGGTTCGCGTTAATATCTAAACCGACGCAGTAGCTGCCCTCATCGACAGAGAAGTTTGCAGCCAATGAGCCTAATGTTTCTGCGAGCACGACTGATGCACCACCGTGAAGCATTCCTAAAGGTTGATGAGTAAAGCTGCATACGGGCATGGTTGCTGTAAGGGAGTCGTCAGTGAAATCTGTATATTTAATTTGTAGGTGCTCGATCAGGGTATTTTTTGACGTGGCATTCAGAATCTCTATGCTTACGGGCTTTTTCCATATACTCATTGTTTTACTCTTAGTTTCACAAACTGGTTTGTTAGGTTGTAACGACGTGCTAGGAAGCTAGCATAGACGCTACTTGGGCATAACTTCAAGACGTAACATCTCACCCTCTTTATTAATCAGATGAATAACTTGATCCATGCATCATGTTACTATTTGGGTATATACTATTGCTTCAAAACAAAAAATTAAATGGAGCCTGTTATGAAGGTATGGATGAAAGCCTCTGCTCTTTTAACTATCGCGGGTTTAACAGCGTGTAGCGCATCACCGACGGGTCGCAACCAGATCCTGATGTTTTCAGATCAGGAAATGTCATCGCTTGGCGCTAAATCTTTCGAACAAATGAAGAAAGATATCCCAATCAGCAAAGATCGCAAAACGAATGCCTACGTTCAATGCGTTGCCAAACACATCACTGACACCATTCCCGCTCAATCTGGATTTAAAGACTGGGAAGTCGTTGTTTTTGATAGTGAACAAGTCAATGCGTTTGCTCTACCAGGTGGGAAGATCGGCGTGTATACCGGGCTTTTAGATGTCGCGAAAAACCAAGATCAGTTGGCAACAGTTATTGGTCACGAAGTCGCTCACGTCCTCGCTGACCACAGTAATGAACGTCTTTCACAAAGTCAGTTAGCAAATGCCGGGTTGTCTCTAGCAAACGTTGCCATTGGAGCTTCCGAGTACAAACAGTATCAACAAATGACGATGGCGGCACTTGGTGTCGGTGTCCAATACGGTGTTATTTTGCCATACGGTCGTACTCAGGAATCTGAGGCTGATATTGTCGGGCTGGAATTCATGGCAAAAGCAGGTTTCGACCCACGTCAAAGTGTCGATTTATGGAAAAATATGAGTGCTGCATCAGGTGGTTCTCAACCACCTGAATTCTTCTCAACCCACCCATCGCACAGTACGCGCATTAAAGATTTACAAGCAACCATAAATAAGCTGCCTGCGTATAACGCGAAAGCACCAAGATGTGGCTAATTCATTGCTACTATCGTCTACTACTTAAGCTTGCCAAATAAAAAAGCTCCCTAGGGAGCTTTTAATGATTCTAATCAAGTGCCCAATATCTGTAGCGGCAAACTTAACAAACTATCTCCGAGAGTGGCAAAATACCAGATGATAGAAACAAAACCTCCGACAGAGACCAAGTACCAAGCCAGTGAGAATAGCTGCCCATAACGGGTTAATGGCAATAAATGGCTTTGATGTCGAGCTCTCCATTCCATCACCACTTCCAACATTCCCATTAACAATAAAAACCCTAGCAACGTCAGACCGAAATAGTAACTGATAAAAATGCCTAATAAAGCGGTCGCAATACTGCCAACTAACCCGACCCAAGTATTCATTGAGAAGGTAATACTTTTGAGCACATGGCCACCATCTAATGGTAAAATAGGCAGCAGATTAAATAGGTTTAGCAAGGCGTTAAACACAGCAAGCCCAGCGAAGATCACCTCACCAGTCATCCAATAAAGCAAAGTAAAAACAATACTAAGTACTAAACCGAAAAATGGTCCCATGATTGAGATAACCACATCCTGCCAGCGCGTGTTTATCTTTTCGTCACTTAGCGCCAAACCACCTAGGAATGGAATCAAATAGATTCCTTTGGTCTTCATTCCAAAATACTTCATCGCTCTAATGTGACCATATTCATGAAAAACCAAACAAGCGATCAACGCTAGCGCGAACTCGATGGAAAATAGCCAAGAATATGCAGCGAGACTTGCAGACGCTAACGCCACTTTAATAACTTTCGCACTTTTAAGTGCTTTCACCCCAAGAGATACGAGGCCTATTACACTTAAACGCTTTTCGGATGGTGGCGTAACTTCTGGCACTTGGCGCTCGATGTCTTTTTCATTTCGACAACCTTCATTGACGAGCTCACCGTTAATTGTGACCTTGTAACTCAATTCAAACGGTTGCCATGTTAAAGAACACTCTAAATGACAGTTCAGGATTTCCTCACCCGCAGAGAGCCTAAACTGGTGTAGACAAGTCTCTGCGGTATTGTCACTGGCATCGATTTGAGACACCAACGTATTATCCCAATATAACTGCTGCCACCCAGCCATCGATCCTTCGAGCCTTAGCGAACGACCTAAAAATTCAACATTCAGTAATTCCAATGCGGTTCCTATTGCGTCTATTGAATAACTACATAGCGAGCGCGAATTATGCCTGTGAAGTGAAGAAACAGCAAAGCGAGCTATCTCTTGATTTGATCGTTATTTAACTATAAAGCTCGCAAAACAATTCTGGTCGTACCATTCTCTTCAAAAATATAAAGATAATACATGCCCTTACAAGCCATCGTTTGACCTATGCATCATATTTAAAACGCAAAATACGCTCAAACTTTGACAAGTTATTAAACATACAATTAACATTACATTTACATCATCGTTGTATTTCGCGTATTAACAATTGGTGTAAGTACCACACAACAATTACAAGGACTTCGGTCCAGCATTATGACACCCTAGGAGGGTCAAGGATGAACAAGAAGCACTGCTCTCTGCTTACAATTTCAATATTGTTTGCGTGTAATGCCCACTCAGCGGGCTTCCAGGTAGCTGAACATTCGGCATCTGGTCTTGGTCGAGCATTTTCAGGTGAAGGGGCTGTCGCAGATAATGCCAGCGTCCTTGCTCGTAACCCTGCAGCAATGACACTTTTCAAAGAAGCTCAATTTTCGGGCGCGTTATCTATCATCGACCCTGAAGTCGATGTGTACGACACTGTAAACAATGAACACGCGAAAGATGTCGCTCCTTTACAGATCGTGCCAGCAGGTTATTACATCAGCCCTATCAATGATAACTGGGCTTGGGGTATCGGTATGTTCACAACATACGGTGTTGCTACCGACTATCCAAATGATATTTCCGCAGGTGATATGGCGGGTGACACTTCCCTACTTTCAGTAAACATCAACCCTAATGTCGCTTACCGTATCAACGAGTCTTTCAGTGTCGGTGGTGGTATCAACCTCGTATACGCTGAAGCAGAGCTGACTCGTCACAAAGGCGCACTCGCCGGTATTTTAGGTGGTAATAAGTCCGATAACCTTGTCGGCATGGAAGGCGAAACTTTCGCTTGGGGTTGGAATGTCGGCGCTTTATTTGAGCTAAATGAAAACAACCGTTTTGGCTTTGGCTACCGCTCTAAGGTTGATCTAGATTTTGATGACGGTGAGTTTAGTAGTTACGACTCTGGTCGAGCTTCATCACCAAAAGTGGATGGCCGTTTAAAAATCTCTCTTCCTTCAATTATCGAATTATCGGCTTTCCATCAATTGAATGAACAATGGGCTGTACATTACGGCTGGCAACAAACCGACTGGAGCACATTTAAAGAACTAAAAGCGACCAGTAACGAATGTAATGACGGAGTATGTTTCTTTAAACCTGAGAAATATGAAGACAACAATCGCTACTCCATTGGTGCAACTTACATACTTAATACAGACTGGACATTCCGTGCAGGCTTTGCGTACGACGAACAAGCAGGTGAAGCGACATTGAGTATCCCTGACAGTGACCGTTTTTGGTACAGCGCGGGCCTAACTTACGCAATGAGTGAGAATTTAACTTTCGATGCAGGCTTTGCACTTGTTAAGAGTAAATCAGGCTCTTTCACTGAGACAAATGCTCTGGGTGAAGAGATTAAGTTTGACTCAGAAGGTACTGCTTACATCAGCGCGGTACAGATGAACTACACCTTCAAATAATGGGATTACGGAGTAAACCAATGAAACACACGTTTAAATTATCAATGCTTTGTTCTGCAATCCTTCTTGCTGGTTGTGGTGATGATACCTCCAGCTCTGGTACTTCCGACAAAGTTCAATTTGAAGATGAAGTCCAAGCATTGCTTGATCGCGAAACATCCATCAGTTTTACGCTTCAAGGAGCGAACGCAGATGTACCGGCACCGTCTTACTTATTAATGGACACAAGCGATGGTACGCTTGGTCTGCCAACTGATGGCGATGATGCTTTAACCAACCCTAGAGCCTCGATGAATACGATGGATGGATGGTCAACGTCTATGCCAATCGTTCTGAACTTTAAAGGCGATGGTTTTGCAACGGGCATGTTGCCGTCTGGTGTTAAAGTCATCAAGATTAACCAACGCTTAACCGAGTGGGACGGTAAATCTAACCCAATCGAAGAGGTACTCGTTCAGAATCAGGACTACGTAGTTCAAGCAAAAGGTAACTCTCTGTACGTCCAGTTCTTGGCTGCACTTGATGAGTCAAGCGAGTACATTTTTGCGGTTACACAAGATGTTACTGACGTGAATGGTGAGCCAATTGGTACATCAGCAAGTTATGCGACTGGTAAATCGAAAGAAATCGTTTATGAAACTGGCGACCTTGCTTCTGTTCAAGCAGTCACTCAGGCGGTTGAAGGCATTTTTGGTATCGCCAAAGTAAACCCTAACGACATCGTTTACTCCTCATGGTTCAGTACCCAGTCTGTAGGTGATACGTTAGCGGCAGTCAAAGGAGTAACCGCTACTGGTTTTTCTACCGGCGCAAACACACTAAATACCGTTTACAAAAATGACTCAAACGAAGGTTCAGTTGACTTATCAACGGCCTACACAATAACGCTCGGTGAAACCCAAGACTTTAGCACTGCGCTAGACTCTGACGATGACTTTAGTAAATACATTAGCGATCTAGACGCAGCTAAAACGGCAATTAAAGGCCTTTACATGCAATCAGGTGCCGATGTAAGCGTGACACAAGGTGTGGTAAGACTGCCTCATTACCTGGAAAAAGGCGCAAGCTGGAACATGCAACCAATGGTATCTGCGATGCCAAGCCTAGCGAAGCTAAGCGCAGCATTAGCGGATCCGAACGAGCAAGCAAACATGGTTCAGCAGCTATCAACAGGCGTTTTTGCAAATGATCCTGTTGATGTGACAAAGCTTGCTACAGATCCTACAGAGCAGCTAAAACTTGTTGGAGCTAAGCTTACTCTTACCGATGGTACCCAGCTTGATAGTGAGCGTATCATAACTCGCTACTCGCCTGTTCCCGTAGTGAAATCGGTTGAAGATGTCGAAGTACTGGTCTTCACACCTAAATCTGGCGTCGCGACAGACGCTGTGATTTATCAACACGGCATCACCTCAGCGAAAGAGAATGCGTACGCGTTCGCGTTCAATATGGTAAAAGCAGGTGTGGCAGTTATCGCTATTGACTTACCTATTCATGGTACGCGCAGCTTAGATGAACAACGTTCCGCAAATGCGAATGTACTGGCTTATCTAAATCTTTCCAACTTAGCCGTTGCGCGTGACAACCTACGTCAAAGTGTTCTGGATGTGTTAGGTTTGCGCGCTAGCTTGGTAGTATCTGCTCAAGGCGGTCTTTTAGCTGGAGGTCCTCTGCAAGGCTTCAACCCAATGACGGGTTCAAAGGTCAAAATGCTAGGTCATTCACTTGGCGGTATTGTAGCTACATCTGCCGTCGCAGCAGCAAACAATACATTGGGCAGCCCTACTGCCGATGCGCTGTACACCTTTAGTTCTGCATCAGTACAGAACTCTGGTGGACAAATTGGTAATTTGTTACTGGGTTCAGACAATTACGGCCCTCAGATCAAACATAACCTCGCTTATGCAGCATCAAAAGACTATGCGACTTACGCTGATGCATCATGTGCGGATCTAGAAGATAAAACATGTTACGAAGCATTTGAGGCTGCGGCAACGGAAGCTCAAGTAGCAGCGCTAGAAGCAGGTTTCTCACAATTTATCTATGCAGCACAGACTACACTAGACACTGTCGATCCGTTCACAAACGCTTCAGATTTAGTGGCATCTGGTTCGCTAACGACACCATTCTTTATGACAGAAGTGGATGGCGATAGCACAGTACCAAACAGCGTTCCAAATGCACCATTCGCGGGTACTGAACCGCTTGCTAATAAGCTAGGGTTGAAGACTGTGAACAGTACGGACACTGATGTGAATGCAACTGCGAGCTTTGTACAGTTTAATGCTACTGCATCGCACAGTACTTTTGCTTCGCCAAATGGCACTCTGTCTGATATTGATCATCATGTAGAGATGCAGATGGAAAACACTGACTTCTTAATGGATGACACACTAACAGGTGTCACTAACACTTCTGTTTTGAAGTAATCGCAACACCCTTCCTACCAAAGCCCAGTTTCTACTGGGCTTTTTCATTTCAATTCTATTCAAACCCACTCATATTTCCTCTGCTATAGTTAAATCGATGTCTTTGCCTAACTCACTTGTTTAAAAGGAAAACTCTATGCGCGTATTGACTGTTATTGCCACTGTATTACTTCTTGCTGCATGCGGAAGTAGCCAATATCTGATGTCGACAAATGAAGGGAAAATTATTACCTCTTACGGTAAACCAGACCTGAACGAGGAAACGGGTATGTACGAGTATGAAGACATGGATGGTAAAGAAATGAGTATTTCAAAAGAGCAAATTGTCCAGATTGTCGAACGTTAACGACAGGCCCTCTGTAAATTAGAGGGCTATGTTCTAGCCACCCTCTCTCTACATTTACCTCTTTTAGGCTTGTAATCGTTGTAGAAATTGACACAACTAATTCATAAGCCAAAACAATTAATAGTGTCTTTTATACTTCCGTATTATTTATTTAGCGAATATTTTACATCTTCACCTTAATCAGGTTGGAGTATTGTAAAATCTAGTCTTTAATTCGCTAACACCCTTTTATTTCTCAGGATAAAGTGGATAATACCGCCACAAAATAACATTACTAAGGTGAGTCCTTATGTCTATTGAAGCTACTCTGCTTGCGCGCTGCGAGTCAAAATGTGAACTGTGTTCTTCTGAATCTCAACTAACTGCATACGCTGTCCCACCTCACGGTAATGTGACGGTTGATACTGCCATCATGGTTTGTGATAAGTGTCTGGGTGAGATCGATGAGCCAAAAGACATTAATCACTGGCGTTGTCTAAACGAAAGCATGTGGAGCCAGGTTCCTGCTGTACAAGTGACTGCATGGCGCCAACTCACTCGCCTAAACACAGAAAGCTGGGCTCAAGATGCTCTTGACATGATGTACATGGAAGAAGAGCAAATGAACTGGGCAATGAAAGGGATGTCTGCTGACGATAAAACGGTTGACTGTAACGGCACTGAACTTAAGAAAGGTGACGATGTAACAGTAATTAAAGACCTACCAGTAAAAGGCACTAACCAAGTAATCAAACAAGGTACAGTGATTCGTGGTATTAGCCTTGGCGATGATCCAAAGCTAGTTTCGGGTAAGGCAAATGGTGGTCAGTCGATGTACGTGATCGCAGAATACTGCCGCAAGAAGTAATATCGCACTTCAGTCATGTCAAAACGGGGCACCAATGGTGCCCCGTTTTTCTATACAACACTTAATCTACTATCATGTCTACCTCCTCTAGAGTGTTTCTTTTCTAGGGCGTAGGTTGAGTAGGCATGTTTTACAAGTAAATTACCACCTTCTAAAGAAGGTGGCTTTGTGTGAGCCCCCTAAAAGGGGGCCTTTGTTTAGTCCAGCGCCA
>NZ_JAWOVZ010000035.1:0-26098 GCF_033340175.1 Vibrio sp. 1557
ACACTAGCTCAGTTGGTAGAGCGCAACCTTGCCAAGGTTGAGGTCACGAGTTCGAACCTCGTGTGTCGCTCCAAATTATTCAGATATGGCCATGGCGGTATCTCGATGCCAAGTGCATCAACTTAAAACCAGCGAAAGCTGGTTTTTTTGTATCTGAAGACTGATAAATTCACACCATCTCTTTTTCATTACCTGTGAGCTTAGCAACCCCATCTCTGTCACGAGTTTCTGATATTAAGTGTGACCCGATGTTTCGCACCTCAGCCAATTTCAGTTTACAATACGGGCTTCCAAAGGATTTGACGAAGACGCATGAGAAATACCGACGATTACATCATTTTTTATCACTTGATCGAGCAAGGTTCATTCAGTGCTGCCGCGAGACATATGTCACTGACCAAATCGGTCGTCAGTAAACGGATTGCCAAGCTTGAACAAGAGCTTGGTGTACAGCTTCTCTACCGAACAACGCGAACGCTAACGTTGACTGAAGCAGGACGAGCGTTTTTTACTCATGCAAAAGCGGTTTATCAAGCGGTGGCAACGGCGGAAGAATCCATTGTGGGTTTAGGTAAAAACTTATCTGGAAACATTAAAATTTCGGTGCCTACTATCTCTGGTGAATTAATTCTTCCTCAAGTGATTAATGAATTTAATCAGAAATACCCAGACATCAATATCGATATGGATCTAGATAATCGTTTCGTCGATATCGTGAATGAACGTTTTGATTTGGCAATTAGAACGGGTGTGTTGCCAGATTCTAGTCTGATTGCAAGAAAGCTGGTGGATGCAAATTGGATCATTTGCGCGTCACCCCAATACCTAGCTAAACATGGCATACCTAAACAACCTCAAGCCTTGGCTAAACACAATTGTTTAGTCTATTCCTACCAAGAAACCGGAGCGCATGAGTGGGCGTTTAAAGATGGAGACGAGGTATATCAAATCACCGTCGACGGTAACCTCTGTACTAACAATTCTTCTGTATTGAGAAATGTGGCGCTGTTAGGGCAGGGAATCATCTATGTGCCGCGTGTATTGGTTTATGAAGACTTAAAGCAAGGCAGTCTGATTCAGTTATTTAAAGACGAAACAGCCAAATGTTTGGGTATTTATGCGGTGTACCCTTACACTCGTCAGCAACCAGAAAAAATTAAGATCTTTATCGATCATCTATACACAAGCTTTCAAAGTCAAAACCATCGATTTTAAGCCAATAACTCAACACCGATCGTTATGTTGGTGTTGAGCTTATGTTTCCATCTTCATTTCTAAGAGTCCTCTTAAATTTAGGAGCTTACGCTTCTCCTCGTTTTCTTCACTAATATTGATAACAAGATACCCCGCACAACTGTTAACAAATGGTTTTGCTATTGTTTCTTTTAAGAAACGGTCTGTTTCTTACGTTAAATTTCTCAAATGTGAAAGATAAGTAACAGAAAAATAAAGAATTATTTTGTTTGTTGTTTATTGATTACGTATTGTTCGTCCGCCTGACATAGACGCAGAGAAATGGACTGCTTATAGTGGCTCAAACGCCATGCCTGCCGCTAAGCGGTGTTGTGAGCGAAGTACAATAACTAGAGATACGGATATGAAACAAAAGCAGCTGATTGAAGAATTTAAAACCATCGTGGGGGAAGAAAATGTTCTAACCGACGAGGTTAAAACGAAATATTACCGCTCGGGGTTTCGTTCGGGTAGTGGTAATGCGCTTGCTATCGTGTTTCCTAACACTCTTCTAGAACAATGGAAGATTATTAAACAGTGTGTTGAAGCAAACTGCATCATTATCATGCAGGCGGCTAAAACAGGTTTAACAGAGGGCTCAGCTCCGAGTGGTAATGATTATGATCGCGATGTGGTTGTGATCAATATTACCAAAATCAAGAAGATTCACTTATTAGATGGCGGTAAGCAGGCGGTTTGCTTGCCTGGTGCGAGCTTACACTCTTTGGAGAAAGAGCTGAAGGCTGTGAATCGAGCACCGCATTCTATCATCGGCTCTTCATCGCTAGGTGCCACTGTGGTCGGTGGTATCGCCAATAACTCAGGCGGTGCGCTAGTTAAGCGTGGTCCTGCCTATACGGAACTGGCGATCTATGCGCAGGTGGATAAGCAAGGCCAGTTACATTTGGTGAACCACCTTGGTATTGAAGGATTAGGTGAAACGCCAGAAGAAATTCTAACAAACCTGCAAGAAGGGAACTTTGACCCAGCGAAGATCATTCATGATGAGCGAATGGCATCAGACAAAGAATACGATGAACGTGTTCGAGACGTGACTTCTGACATTCCTTCTCGCTTTAATGCCGATGAACGCCGATTATTTGAAGCCAGTGGCTGCGCTGGTAAGTTGGGAGTTTTTGCCGTTCGGGTTGACAGCTACCCAGTACCCGAAAAAGAGCAGGTTTTTTACCTTGGCACCAATGACCCTGCGAAACTAACGAAGTTGCGAAAAGACTTCTTATCTACGTTTGATGACTTGCCTGAGATGGGAGAATACTTGCATCGAGATATCTTCAACATGGCAGAGAAGTACGGCAAGGATGTGTTCTTATCAATCGATTTGTTAGGCACAGATAAGCTGCCAAAAATGTTCGCACTTAAAGCTAAGGTAGAAAACTTCTTAGAGCGCATCCCGTTTGTCAGTAAATATCTGCCAGACACCATTCTGTACTACGCGAGCAAGTTGTTCCCACAACATTTACCAGAGCGAATGCTGGATTTCCGTGACAAGTATGAGCATCACCTGGTATTGAAAATGAGTGATGGTGGTATTGCTGAAGCACAAAAATACCTCAAAGAAGTTTGGGCTGTTGAAGACGACTGTGATTTCTTCGAGTGTACGCCGGAAGAAGGTAAAAAAGCTTATTTACATCGCTTTGCAGCAGCAGGTGCAGCAATTCGTTACGAGACGATTCACCGAAAAGACGTAGAAGACATCGTTGCACTTGATATTGCATTGCGACGTAATGATGAAGAGTGGCTAGAAACTTTGCCTGAAGAGGTGAGTAAGAACCTTGTTCAAGCGCTCTATTATGGTCACTTTATGTGTTACGTCTTCCATCAAGATTACATTTTCAAAAAAGGGACTGACACGAAGTTGATGAAAAAGCTGATGCTAGAGCACCTCAATAGCCGTGGTGCCAAATACCCAGCAGAACATAACGTGGGTCACTTGTATGAAGCCGAAAACTCGTTGCAGAAGTTTTACCACGAATTAGACCCAACCAATACCTTTAACCCTGGTATTGGTAAAATGGACAAATATAAGCGCAATTGTAACTGCTGTGCGTGATGTGCTGTCTCACCATGATTAATAATCGTTGTTCATCGTTAAAATGATGAGCATAAGATAAGCCCTGATGACACTCGTGACATCAGGGCTTTGTGTTTTGGGTCTTTTATTGATGACTGGTATCGGCGTTGAAACAACGACTAAAGAGCACGTACCGCGGCGGCGGCGATGATGCCTGCTGCAATTGCGGGTAGAGGCTTTTTCACGATGAACATGACAACAGCAGTAGAAAACAGTGCTGCTCTAGCACCATTATCACCCTCTACTGCTAGCGGAGCTAAAAGGGCAACCAGTACGGAGCCTGACATCGCAGTAATGAAACGTTGAACCCGTTCGCTAATTGGAATGAATGACATAACATACACTCCGCCCCAGCGGGTTATGAGCGTGACTAACGCCATAGCGATGATGATAAGCAGTGTGCCACCTAAGGTTGTTTCGATGTTCATGCTTTCTTCTCCTTCCAACAAGCACCCAATACTCCGCCAGTAATGGCGCCAACCACTACGTGGCTATTCTCTGGCAAATACCAATATGCCAACATAGAAGAGGCTGCTGCTATGGCCCAAATTGCAAAGATTCTTAAGTCTTTCGGCCCAGCCACCACCATAGACAGCAGGAAGCATCCCATAACCATATCGAGCCCGAGGCCCACCGGATCTTTGATTGCGCTACCAAAATAAATGCCGATCCAGGTGCCCACAATCCAAAAAGACCACATCGCTAAGCCGCCACCAACAAGCAAGCCAAAGCCTGGTTCTTTTCTACCAAATGCATTGAGTGCCATTGCCCAGTTAGCGTCTGATGCTACCAGCATTACACCGTAACGTTTTGTTGGTGGGAGTTGTCGTAACCATGGATAAAGTGTAGCTCCCATCAAGAGGTGACGAGCATTAATAGCAAATACAGTAATAAGAACTGGAATGAGAGGGACTTCTGCTCCCCACATTTCTAACGTGGCAAATTGTGAAGCACCGGCGAAGACCAGTGTGCTCATCAACATAGTGGGAAATACATCTAGTCCAGTCTGTACCGCAGCAACACCGAAAGCGAGGCCAAATATGACCACGAACATAGAGAGGGGGAAAAGTTGGGTGAAGCCGTTCCAGACGTCAAGCCGATTAAATTCGTGCAACTCAGTGGAGGAGCGTTGAAGATGTTGAGTATTTTCTGTCATAGAGATACCTAGCTAGCAGGCAAAGGGGCAGTGCCATACGAGTGTGTTTGTTATTCTTTTGTAAACTTCATGTTTAACATCAATTGGAGGGGCTTTCAAACTCTAAGTGCTATATAAAATTGAGCCATCCAAGCGGCTTTAAGAAACAGAGTGTAGAGAGTCGCGCTTGGTAGTGCTAAAGGAGAATAAAACAACAGAAATAGTAAGCTCTGTTTAATTGATAACATCACGAGCTAGTACAGATTAGTAAATAAGAAAGAAAGCGAGCACGAGGCTCGCTTTTTCGCTCTGTTACGAAAAACTGAATAGGTTTATTTTACGTAGACACGAGGGTTCGCGCTTCCCCAAACCGTGTATAGTTCAGGGAAGATGACTTCTGCGTGTTTTTCCATCTCAGCAGCTGAAATCGTTTTGCCTTGTTGGGAGCCAAACAAAACAACTTCAGAACCAGGCTCAACATCTTTGATACCTGTAACATCTACCATAGTAGTGTTCATTGAAGCAACGCCCGCAACTTTTGCACGTTGGCCATTGATCAGAACTTCTGCCGTATTCCCCATTTTTCGTGGATAACCATCAGAGTAACCAACAGGAATGTTCGCCATTAAGCTTTCTTTGCTTGTTGTGTAGCTGCTGTCGTAACCGACTGTGCTATTTTTTGGCAGGTGGTGAACGGATGCCACGCGTGTTTTGAAAGACACGATAGAAGGGTACTCAGGGTTAGTTGGTAAGTCTCCGTATAAAACGCCACCAGGACGAACCATATCAAGCTGCGCCTCAGGAACATTAAGCGCGGTGTAAGAGTTTGCTACGTGCAGTAAAATGTTGTCGCGTTTTAGATTCGCTTCTTTAATCAGCCATGCAGAACTGTCTTTGAATGAAGCTAACTTTTGGCGCACGTCGTCTGCATTGTAGTTAGGGAAATGAGTCATGATACCAACAATATTTACGCCAGCTTGTTGAGCGATTTTTAGCGCTTCTTTCTTGCCTGCTTCTGTCGTCATATCAACACCATTACGTCCCATACCACCGTCGTTCAGAGCAAGGTGAACTTTGATTTCTTTACCAGCTTTCTCGGCTAGTTTAGACAGTGCTTTAGCTTGCTCTGCTGTGCCTATCAACTCTTCGACATTTAGGTTGATTGCGGCTTCAATCTCGCCAATATCCGCTGAGCGTACACGCATAAGTTGGCCTTTAAAGCCACTGTCGCGAACAGTTTGTGCTTCGGCGTTACTTGCAACGGCAACGCAAGGAATTTGTTGCTCGATAATAGTCGGCATCAGGCCTGCGATACCATTGCCGTATGCGTCGGCTTTCATCACGGCACAAATTTTCGTTTTGCCATCCATGTGCGATTTAAACTGCTCAATATTATCGCGGAACTGACCTAAGTTTATTTCTAGCCAAGCGTTAGCACCTTGAACTTGCTCTGCTTTTGCTGCTGTATTGCTAATTTGAAGAGGAGCAGCAGTAGCTTGCATTACAGGAACCGCGATTGCAGCAGCGATAGTCAGTGATAGTAAGGTTTTATTTAAGCGCATAAAGTCTCCGTACGCGTTTTTTGTATTGGTTATGTTATTGAGTACTTGGGGAAAGTACCTGACGAAGTAAAACGCTCCAAGTGGTGCTTTGGAGCGTTTATTAAGATAGTGATTTAATATATACCTAAATATACCTCAGTGATGACATTCAATTTAAGCAAATCGGGATTGATTTGATATCTACTAAGGTACCCACTGAGTTTAACTCAGTTTAAAGCGGCTCATTACATCTTTAAGAGAAATGGATAGCTGGCTTAGTTCGCGGCACGCCTGTGCGGTTTGCTCCGAGCCTTGCGAGACCTCTTGAGATGCTAAATGTATGTTTTCAATGCTGCGGTTAAGCTCTTCCGCAACAGAGTCTTGCTGGTTACAAGCCGTGGCGATTTGGGTACCCATGTCTGAGATGTCCGAAATCGAATGCTCAATGTCGCTCATCAGCTGTTTTGATTGAATGCCTTGTTCTGCACATTCTGAGATACTGGTTCTAGAAAGTTCAGTGGCTGATTTTGCGTCTTTTGCAAGTGATTGTAGCTGCTCAATGATCGAAGTGATTTCACTCGTTGAATCTTGCGTACGGCCAGCAAGAGTTCGAACTTCGTCTGCAACGACGGCAAAGCCACGACCAGACTCACCAGCACGCGCCGCTTCAATGGCTGCATTAAGTGCAAGTAGGTTGGTTTGATCGGCGATGTCGCGGATAACATCCACGATAACGTTAATTTTATTCGATTGCTGTTCAAGCTCTGCTACGGTATCGCCTGCAGCGCCAATTACATTTGAAACTTCTTGAATCGCGTCAACCATACCTTGGGTTTCACGAACACCGTGTTGTGTGCGGCGGTTTGCTTCGTTAGCTTGGTTCGCTGAGTCTTCAGTGTTACGAGCAACATCGGCTACGGCCGCTTTCATTTCTGTCATTGCTGTTGCGATGTGCGTAATTTGCAGCTGTTGATCTTTCATACCAGACGCAGAAATATCGGAGATTTGGTTCATCTCTTCGACAGCGCTGCTTAACTGAGTAACTGCAGCAATCACATTATCGATAACTTGGCGTAAGTCATCTTGCATCTTAGTGGTCGCGTCTGCCAGTTCACCAAGCTCATCATTGCCGATTGCTTTACGGTCAATGTCACTTGATAGATCACCTGTCGCGATGGCATTTGCTTGCTCAACAACAAGTTTAAGTGGGCCACAAATTAGCCGAGTCAGCACGTATGTCATGCCTACCATGATCAGTAGAATAATCACGTTACTTGCAATTGAAGAATTACTCAATCCATTTACAGAGGACAGGATATGAGTTTTGTTGCTGTCCATAGCTTCTTTAAGGAGACGGATTAGTTCGCCTAACTCTGAGTCAACCGCTTCGAAAGCAGACAAAGAGTTCGCCAAAATAGGGTGGGCCTTGCTTTTGTCGTTAGCTAGCATCGCTTCATTGTACTGGTCCATAGTATCCAAGTACTTTTTCCACTGACGCATAAGACGCTGGTAAGTTTGCTGCTCTTCGCCAGGCCAGATAGTTTCACCGTAAGCGTTGAGCTCTCTAGTGATCTTTTCGCGTTCTCTAATATTGTTAGAAATTTTAGTTTTGACTTGGTCTGCGTCTTCATAAGTGTACGCAGCAAATTGAGCTCGGCGCCAGCGAGACAAGTGGTCTCGAATCGAATCGACCCTTTCCATTGCAGGAAGCGTATCATCGGTATAGTTTAAAAGCTCAGATTTGATGCTTTTGAGCTCTGTAGATAAAAACACGCCAAATGCAATGTTGACGATGGCAATGAGTAAAAACGATAGCGATATCTTTTTCGCTATAGAAAGATTCTTGATAGACATTAGTGATATACCTTGTTTTTCTTATGTTGTGTCGCCAAAGTAAACCACATCCTTATATGTGATATATGTCCATTAAATTACTGCAACTCGTGTAACGTACCATTATTTATTGATATTTTCGATAATGAATTGAGCTTTGTTTGAAAATAAAAAAAGTCAATGATTTTATAAAGGTACGACCACATTCGATATAAAGTTATCGGTAACAAAATATGATGTTCTGTACGCAGTCGTGCCAAGAGTAGGGAATCAAATTGTTACAGATGTTACAGCGGTGAAAAGATCAGCGTTCATAACGTGATAGTCGCGTGTTTACCTCGAAGCAGTTACGGGCACTAGTATGCGTATGACTTAATAGACAATGAAAGGGAACGGGTGCTTATTGGTCTAATTGAATGCCAAATATACTAGGCAGATCGCTTTTTAAGCACTTAAATCAAAAAGATAAAATTTATTGTTGACCAGATAAATTAATCCGTTAAAGTACGCCTCGTTCTCACGGCAAAGGTCGCTGAGACAGATGGTGTCTAACCCATCGCATGATTGCGTTGCCCTGGTGGTGGAATTGGTAGACACAAGGGATTTAAAAATCCTAGAAAAATTGCGGTGTCGTAATCAGTAAAAATCATATCAAGCCGGCTTAATGCTGGTTTTTTTGTACCTGAAATTCAGGGTAAGCCTTCTCCTCAAACCTACCTCCTGTCTATCTCCTGTTCTCTGTGCAGATTTCCTGTGCGATTAAAGTGTCAAGAATCTCCTGTGCTGATGAACTGTGCGTGATTTACGTGCCAATATAGCCAAGGCTGAATTGCTGTGGGTCTCTTGTCTGTGTCCGGTCTGGTGGGGCGTGATGAAGCGGACGCGAAACCTAATAAAAGTTTTTACTTAAGGGTTAGTGTCCACTTTATAGAAAATTAACTAGTAATCATCCCGGCCCAAACGTTATCAGTTCACAATTTTTGGCAAGTATGCGCATGCTGGAATATCTTTCTTATGCAGCGTGTTGATATGATTGTGTGCTAAAGATCAGCTTGAAATATGTCTATCGAAAACCTGTTTGTTGAAGACATTCAAGATTCATATTTGGAAAAGGGCGAGTTAATGAGTAAAGTATCATTGTTTTTTGGTGCTGGTGCCGAAATTGGCTATGGTTTACCGTCAGGAGGGAAATTTGCCCTCGACATATTTAGAATGGATGTTGCTGAAGACAAAAAACGGTTAAGAGAAGCAAGGGAAAAAGTCAATAAACGCTCAAATTATGCCAAGAATTGGCTACCACAAGACTATGAGAAGAAGCCCATATCATCATTTGGTAGAACTCAATATGAAAGCTTGGTTAAAAGTAGTTTAGAGTACAAACGTTTTGATATTATTAGATATCTATCAGAATTTGACTCTAGAGTCTCAGAATTAGCCCGTAAGTTTGATGAAACATTTGATAGAAACATACGCGAAGCTTTTGAAAGGGTTTTGGGTATATCATTTGGTTCAGAAACATTTAGCCATGAAATTAGAATTTCTGGTATTTTGGGAGATTATAATCAACTGTTCTCAAGCGACTTTTTCTCGAGTTACTTGAAAGCACTTGAGCTCCCATCCACGGATGAAAACTTCTTTATAAGAAAAAGGTGCCGTGACTTTTGTCGTTCTGTCCTTGAGCTGCTTATAGGGGCTTGTGGCGAAGAATTAGTGCATAATTTAAATGATGGCATTTTTGAAAAGAAACCTGATGAGATTGACATATTTGATGATCTCGGGGCTATTTTTTCTTTAGATTATAGAGGGGCAGGTTTGACAGGCCTCGAAGTTATCTTAGATGGCGAGCCAATTGCAATAACAGCTGATACAAGTGATGAACACCTTATATGTGCATTTGCCCTAGAAATTCTTGAAGATATCTTTGCTGCTTCACTAGACTATCAATCACTGATTGATTCTAACTGGCGCTATCTTTATAGCCCAAAAACAGATTGGGCCAAATTTTGCAAGATAAATATATTTTTGAATACGGCTCAACGATATATATCATCTATAGCTGATAAATTCCATGAGAAAATAATAAGTGGTGATGGTTACTATCATGATATTCTAAATATTAAAGAAGAGCATGAAATTAAGGCTATTGGTACAACGAACTATAACAACTTTATCGGAACAATATCAGATGAAGATGTTTATTATTTGAATGGTTCAGTTGATGACTGCTATGATCCTTACCTAAATACTATTGTATCTAAAGAAATCTCAGCCGATAGTCAGCATTTTACAGTTCCATTTTTATTTACTCAAAGTGGGATTAAACCTCTCACATCAATTAAAATGTCTGAACGTTATGTGAAATTATACAATAACCTAAAGGAGTCTGATGTAGTCGCAGTTATAGGCTATGGTTTTAATGTGGATGACGGGCATATTAATGGCCTATTCCGTTCTTGTATAGAAGATGATGGAAAGGAACTAGTTATTTTTCACTACACAAATGACTTTGGTGCAGAATCTGATTTAAAGCTTAAAGAGTATTATCAAGAAAGATTGAGGTTGAAAGACCATTCAGGAATTACCGTTATTAAAGTAGGGAATGACCGGAAAACACCTGAAGGTAGTTTTTGGTACGATACGTTGAGAGAGTAAAACAGTTGAACTTTCTTTGTCAGTAACCTGGAATAGATGTGAAGCCTGACTTGTCTGTATTACATTAGGCTTCGTGTCCGACTTTCTTCCGGATTAGTACAAAAATTAGACATATATTCTTATTGAGTAAGCCAGTAAAGAGGTTCACTTAATATGGAGAAACGTTTTAAATTCACTACGGCTAAGATCACTAGCTTACCTTCCAATGATCCTAATTCTCGGTCCACTGAAGCAGAGTATTCCTGTTCCGAATTATCGGGCTTCAAGGTTCTGGTTGGTAAAAATGGGCGAAAGAAGTGGTTGGTTCGATATACTTTGAATGGTAAAAAAGGCTCTTTATCTCTTGGTACGTTTCCAGAAGTTTCCTTGGCGGATGCAAGGAAGCAAGCGCAACGTATTAAGCTAATGGTTGCTGAAGGAATAGATCCAAAAAACTCAACCGTCAAACCAGACATACCTACTGTATCTGAATACTTCAACAATCACTTCATTAAAATTTCTAAGTCACGCAAGAAAAGCTGGCGTCATGATATAGCAAGATTTAACCACTGTGTTGATATTTGGGATATCAGTTATGACCAGCTTAAAGTTTCACACATACAGTCCATGGTTGCAGGATTGATGGATAAGGTTCATTTACGTGGTAAGAAGCTAAGTCGTTCAACAATTAACCGTGTGTTATGTTTGCTCAAGCTAATGGGCCGCATGATAGAAGAAGAGTACTCCATTCCCAACGTTGCGGCTCGTGTTAAGTTGTTTCCAGAAACAGGAGCTAGGGAGCGATGGCTATCGCCTCAGGAGATAAAACGGATTTTCGAAGAGCTAAGAAAACCGGATTATTGTCCTATTCGTAGCCGGTTTATTATTCTGCTTTTCATGCTGGGATGCAGAGAACGCAGTCTCAGGGCTGCTCGTTGGCCAAATATTGACCTTGAAAATGGTGTGATGCGTATACCAAGGGAAGACTCAAAGAATGGGTTTCAACACCAGATCCAGCTTACACCCCAGGCGATTCAAGAGTTTCGTTTTTTGCTAAGGCTCAAGAAGAAGGGGAACCCATATGTATTTCCAGGGCAAAAAGAAAAGTCACACATCAGCCAACCTCGACATTTGTTCAACAAGATCAAAAAAGAATTGATGCTTAAAGAACCCGATCAGATCGTTTTTCATACAGCACGTCACTCTTATGCATCATCACTTATATCTGCAGGCGTTGATGTTGGTGTGCTAAAGCAACTTCTCGGCCATAAGTCCATTAGTAGCACAATGCGTTATGCGAGAGCTGGGAATGAGTCTCTTCGTCAATCTTCGCAAGTTCTAATCCAATTAATCGACGAAGCCTAATCGCTTCGATATTAAATCAACATATCAAGCCCGAACTCAACGAATGAGTTCGGGCTTTCTTATATATGGAGTTTTGAAAATGAAAATAATCACACAATTCAATGAGCTTGACTCTCTACCATTATCGAAAGAGACGATAGCAGCTTTACGACACCACATGACTGAACCATTCGAATTTGATGATGTAATTACTGCTGAATTCTGGCAAGAGGTTAGCACTAGCCTGATATTAATCGAAGAGTCAGATACGGATGAATCCATTAATCAGCAACCAGAGAGTGTTCAGCATCTTATTCGTTTTGTACAAAACTACCCCGAAACGGTTTACCTTATTAACAGTACTGACACGGATTTTATCATTGCCCTTGCCATCATCACATCAGCAGGGGGCGGCGTTTATTTAGTTAGTCCGACATCAAATACGTCTCACCCTGTACAGGTTTTGTTACCGCACGCAGAGTCGCTATAACTCAAGCCAAACAATAAGGATAAATATCTATGTCCCGCAAAACCGCCAGTAATAAAAATAAAGCCGATAGCGAGGTAGAAGTTATGGAAGAAAACTTACAGACAGGAATGGAACCGGAGAAAGTACAAGAGACACAAGACCAAGGTAATCAGGAAGCAATAGAGTGTGAGAATACTGCCACTTTGCTATCAGGGAAAGCTAAAAAGCTTAGTCCAAAGAGCGAGAGTTACATTTATTTCGACTTGGTCAAAACAATAGAAGATGAAGAACTGCATCTAAAGCTAACGGGCAATGATAGTGGGGGCTTATTTACCAAAGAACTCATTTCAATAAGAAAATTGATAAATATTCTTAAGGAGTACAAAGATAAATCATTTAAAAGTACAGTGTTAAAACCAGCAATAATCGGCGGAAGTGCTAATAATCCCTCGTTTACAGCTAGTGCACTGAGATCTGATACGATTGGACTAATAAAGGCTGCGCCGAATAGTCTGTTTCTTCACGTTCTGTCGACAAATTTTGATGAACGTCGTGATCAACTGCTCGCATTAGTTGACGCTGACACCTCCACCGAAACTACCGCATAAACCCCTTTCATACTGCGCACTAATCAAGAGCGCAATCCTCGAAAAATCAAAGAGAAATTATTATGAAACTGACCTATGGCGAAAAGCTAGGGCTACCTGTGTCTGATGCTTTTAAACAACTAATTAATGAAGAAGTCAGTAAACATCAAATCAACAATGACGTTACCGCAATTACGCTTAATTACCGTGATAGTTTATATACACCCGAAGATGGAGGATTTCACCCAGTAGAGCTACGTTTTGAGAAAAAAGATAACTGCTGGCATCTGGCTTACCTGACTGACTTTTCCTATGCTGGCCTTTACTCTGAACTTGAGAAAGAAATTGATTTCGATGTGACTCACGATGTCGCTTTCATCCGGTTCATGGGCGAAGTACCACTAAGCAGGCCAGATGTGCAGGACTTCTTTAAAACTTACCAGGCTAACTTTATCAGCTATGTAGCAATGGAAGCTTACGATGACGTTAAGCTAACTGTGGACTGAAGGAACGACCAGACCGGGACAAGAAATGAACAGGAGAAATTTTCACGTTGCTCTGGTCTGTACATTGGACAAGCCATCATGCCAGTGAAAACAAGGTGCGATGGCTTTTGCCTTTTCATTACTGGTCACCGAGCCAAGGGATTAGAAAATCCTTGAACTTCAAAGCCAAAGGAGGAGATCTGAATGACCTTGTGTCAAATCAGTAGTTGGAACTGTCAGGGAAAATTCCCGAGAAAGTTAGCGTTCGACTCATGGCTACATGTAAAAGCAAGGGCTGAAAACAGGTGCGTTGTGTTTGTGGAAGGTCAAAGCGGCCACGGAGCCTAAATCACATTGTTATAAGGTGAACTGGCCGGTTGATGGGGGACGGATTAGTAATCGGCTATTCCGGCCCCATTACTATTACTGGCAATGAGGAAGGGTAATGGATCGCCAAACGGACAATTTTCGTTAAACGTGATGCACTCTAACGATAGCCAGAGGTGATTGAATCTGTAATTTCAATAGCTATATATTATTAACAATTCGGCCCCTAGCGGGTTATTTATTAGTTTATTAGGATGTACTAAAAAATAGCAACGTTTTAAGTTTTCCCTTATTCGGTATCAGTCTACGATTCCATCAAGTCAAGGGCTTTGTATGCGGAGCATGGAAAGACAAGAAAATGGCTCATACTGGAATGTTCAAGGCTAGGGCCGAGGAGTTGGGTAACTCGCGGCTTGATTATGTAGCGGGGTGTCTACGACGGAGATGTCAGCCAACACCAAGATTTAGACGGTGATTGACTAGGAACTGTGGCTTTTACATGACGGTGTTCAGGTAGATCTGAAGTTCTTGCTTCAACTGGTACCGCAACCAGTCGGGTGACAATA
The DNA here is from genome assembly GCF_033340175.1 of Vibrio sp. 1557. Lineage (NCBI taxonomy): Bacteria > Pseudomonadati > Pseudomonadota > Gammaproteobacteria > Vibrionales > Vibrionaceae > Vibrio > Vibrio sp. 1557. Next base: position 14,244 of record NZ_JAWOVZ010000035.1, read on the forward strand.
CCTCTGCATCAGGAAGCCACGCCTTTAGCTGACGAAGCAAGTGTGGAATGTTATTGGTTTGGTTACAGGCTAATACGTCTCCGGAATCCAGTACTTTCAACATTCGAAAATCATGGTCGGTGCTTTCATTGAAGAAGGCATCGGCAATTCGTCCCCGAATCTGTATAACCACGTCAACAGGAGTTATTAACTCAACATCTGATCGCCAACCAGTGATGCTCTGCTCGACGTTAGTATCGGGAGAGTATTTGTCCTCATATCGGACTAACTCGGAAATTCTGGCAACTCTGAGTAAATCTAGGCGGTTTCTGTGTGCTCCGGCGAGATACCAGAGTCCTCTATCGTTCACCAACCGGTATGGGTGGAACTGATCATAGGCCTGTCCATCGCAGACAAAGCTGATTACGTGCCGTAGTTGAACCGATTCGATAAGTTTCTGGAACATAGAAGCGTTTTCGCTGATGTCTTCAATCCGTGGGTTCTTGAATAGAAACGGCGTCGTCGGTTTGTTGTTAAGCACTCCGTTACTCAGGTAGTGCTTGCCTGAAAACAGGGTGTCGAGTCCCATGTTGGCAAGTAATGTTGATATTTCGTGGTTAGTCTGCTTACCCAAGACTTTTGGATCAAGAAAATAACATGCACCTTCGCGTTGAATAGGGAGGTAATTTAATCGCTCATTGAAATCCCTCTGCAGGGTTCTTTCACTCACACCGAACTCTCGCCTCAATTCTTCCAGATATAGCCGTTCTCCCGTATTCAAACGGGTCAAAATAATACCAAGTCTTTTCGCTAGGGTGTCGTGTTCTTTCATGCTACGCATTTTAGATAGACCACTCGTCAGGGCATGTCGTGCTTTGAGAGAATCCGATTATTTCTAGCTAAACTTCATAAGGTTACTGATATTGCTATAGCTTTTATTGGTCGCCACAGCGTATGTCTGACAAGGCATATATAACTTGAGTGAAATTGATTCACTCGTCTCGACACTACCTGTCGATCACCCTCTTTAAACTATTAACCATTCTCGCTTTCGGTGCCTTTACCGATGGCGTCATGACGTATTCAAGGAAACAACACAATGAAAAAATCAATCATCCTGCTAGGTCTAACGTGTCTATTCGCTACCACATCATCATTCGCTGGCGGTACGCTCGGCGGTAATCCGGCTGACATTTCGAAGATAGAAAAATCCTGGAATGGGAAAGCAGGTAAACAAGTTTACTCTCAGTCTGGCCCACGTATTGAGTGGTATGCCGATGCCTGTGGAACCATGAATGGCAAAGTCATGGATGTGGCGAAATGCGGTCTAGATACCCCTAAAGGTAAAGCACAATAAGTTTCGTTGCGGAGCTTGGCTCAAGGTACATCGGTTTCGAATTGGACTCTCTAGGCCGAGGTATCAATGAGCTTCGCAACACCCCATTACTTCATCCAATAAACAATAAGGAGTCTTTATATGACGATTAAATCAATCACAACCCTAGTAACAACCTGTCCGGCATGCGGTGAGCGTGCTTATGATGATGGTAGCTGTCAGGTGTGTGGTCACTCTCACTAAGCAGTGTTACAAAAAATTAGAGGACCATGTTCTTTACTGAGCATGGTCCTTTTTCATATATAAAAGAGGCAAACATGCAAAGCAGAACCTTTTCACAATCGTCATCCCAATCCAAAAAGAACACAGGTATTCGTGCAGCGAAAATAGGTGCAGCTCTCGGAGCTAGGTACTATGGGGCCTACGGTGCTTTAGCTGGTGGAGTTGCTGGGTTTTTGATCGGTATTGTCGCCGACGAGGTTATAGATGATTGACTGAGCGCCAGAAGAGCAGGGGAGAACCCTCTGCTTTTTTTTGTTAAGGGGCAATGAGGCTCACAAAAGTGGACGTGTTTCCTTAGTAAATGACTCATTAAGGAATGTCGTCCACTTTCGTTCACGCAGTGATTACACTTGATTTTTGAGTTCTGAGTGTCTCCAAATTATTTTTGGACAGAAGTTACTTAGAGTTTCTACTTAAAGTAGCAAAACACGAATAACTTCAAGTATGGAAAATTCACTTAAGTTCAGTGTCCACTCTGACTGGAGCAGATCAAATTGAAGATATATCTGAGTCTGTACAACCATTCCCAAAAACTATACCTCTTCGTGGGCTAATATTTAGTTTGGAAAGTTTCTGATAAGCCGATATGTAATTTTGGTATTGTCGGCTTCCAAAACATCAATCACAGCGCCCTTATAACCAATTTGATTCGACTCACTTAGGTCATACTCTGCTTCATTATTAAAAGCTGGTCTTGCCATGTCATTGGAAAACTCACGGTAACTAATATTGATTTTATTTCCTACCTTACCGCTGTATATCAAAGTCTGTTGGAAACTGTCTTGGAACTGGGACATTTTCTTAGTGATAGTAAACTTACCATAAGCATCATCTACACAAGACTTCGCACCAAAGATGGTTACAAAACAAACTTCATTTTGTTGATTATTTTCTACGGCAATGCCCTGTATAGGGTCCGCTAATGCCGCTTTAATAACGCCAACAGGAGAGAAAAACTGTTGCTTGTTATCGTATCCGAGTTGATTGTAGTCACCCTGAGGTATGTCATACGCCAAACTTTTAATCATGCTTGATACGCGTAATACGCTCATTTCAGCCATTGTGCCTTTGCTAACCAAATGGTCTCCGACATAAGCTGTTTTAACTTCACCAACAGATGGATAGTCAACTTTAGTGACCGAGTTCGCTGGCGAACCATTGTATTGAACAGATGTACAGCCACCCAACGCAGCTAACGACAACCCTACTAAAAGTAATTTATTATTAAACATATAGTTCCTTTATTTTTAGCCCCATTGAACGGCATATAGTATACACACTTGATTGCATTTTAAAATAAACGTTATTCTTGAGGATAAAGTTAATCGCGGTATAACTTTTTGTATGGTGATACAAATATTCTGCTTTATTTCTCTGAAACTCGAACATTATTTCTCCACTATAGAATGCTTTTAACTCTTTTAGCAGCTTTTCATACTCCTATCATGCAGCCTTTCCAATCATAGTTCATTTGATAATCAATAGGTTAACGAGAGTTGTTGGATCTTAGATTACAAAATGACGCATAATTTTTAAATTGCTTACTTCGACGCGCCCTCGGAAAACTTTGGGTAAGGGGAACTTTCATCCAAGAGAAATTAATTAGCTTCAGTGATAACAAGAAAAGGGGGCATAAGTGTGCTAGGGAATTGGTACCACTAAGAGAGCTATCCAATCAACTAAGTATCGATTTGCCCACTAATCACTATTTGAGAAACAGAAAAAGTGGACACAAAACCTTAATACTAAATCCATTAGGCCTTGCGTCCAGTTCTGGTCATTTAGCTAGCCACACATCAAGTGTGTTCGGATCACCATCTTTGGTCCAACAATCTGGTTGGCTTATGTTGATATCGGCTCTTATCTTCAACTGAGGGTACATCTCCTGCACTACTTGGGTCATGATCTGTGCAGTTAACTCGCTGACTGCGCTTAGGTGTTTTTTCGGTGCTTCGAAAACAAAGGCATCGTGCATCGCAACGATCAATTTGGCGTCGTAACCTTTATACAATTGATGAAGTCGATTTCCGGCTGCTTTGAACAGTGCCGCAGCTGTACCTTGCACTGGCATGTTCACCATCCAGTTTTTCTCAGTATGGCCGCGCTTAGCGTCCAATTGGCGGTATCGGTGCAATCCCGTTGCAGTGCTTACATGGCCTCGCAGAGCGCCATACTGGGGCATTCTCTCAATGGCTTTTTGTAGTTCGGGAAACATCGATAGAAACTTATTCATCAGTTCCGAGGCCTTGTTGACACTGATATTGAGTTTTTTCGCTATTCCAATGCTGGTGATACCGTAAATTAGGCCAAGTGTGCATTGCTTCATGATGGATCGTTTCTCAGAATATTTTTCTTTGAAGGCCGACGAATCGCAGCTGCGGCATTCTGATTCTAACTCATCACAAAAGAACTCTTGCGCCATGGCTGTGTATAGATCGCCTTGGTTATACATCTTGACTAAGTTTGAGCCGCCATACACGCCAGCAGCAATCGCCACGGAGTTGGAGATACCACGTGGTTAAGAGTCTTTTAAAGTCATGTAATAGGATTGGTGGTCATTCCCAATTGCTGTACTATGCGCCTTTGATTTGGCTGGGAAAAGAGAGGGGCAATGGGTTACATAATCAGTAGCAGCGATCCAGATATTATTACTATGAAAAAGTTGTACGGAGATGATCTGGACGTATTCCATCCAAAACATAAAAGAACACACTTACCTGGAACAGAAGCGTACGGCTGGTCTCAGTTAGATCTGTTTTATGGATCCTTGATGAAGCTTTATCTTCGCCACTGTACTGAGCATTGCAAATTTTTGCTGAATGTGAGTGAGAGAAACTTCTCGATCGTGATGAATGTTCTTCCGAGACTTGTTGAGCATAGCCAGCAAGATGAGCGGCTGTATGAGCTGATAGGCAAAGCGTTGCGAAGCATCGATACCTTGGTATCAGATATGGTATCCAGTATTGAGTTTTCAGAAATAATGGCGCTTATTGACGAAGATGAACCGACAAAGCCATTTGTGCCGCCATATGAGCTTGCTTTAGAGAGAAGCAAAGAAAGTTGGTTTCAATTGACGCAGTACTGTGTTGATAAAGGGACCGTATCGGAGGTGACAAAAGATCTTACGTCAGATACGAAAATCCGAGGGCACCATGTTTTTGCAGTACTGGCGCTCAACTTGACTCACTTCCTGAAAGAGCATGAATCGTTATGGACCTTAAATCAAGCTAAGCGCTTGCTCCCTCTGATTTACTCTTTGATAGAGAAAGCTGAAGAAGAGCAAGTGCAGGAAAGATCAACGAAGAAGAAAAGACAGGTAAAGTGTCCCGATCTTTTCTTAGCTAACCAGCTTGGTAAGGCTGGGCGTAAAAAGAAGGCAGAGAGCACGACAGACAAACAAGACATGGAAAAAGTCTACCTGTCTCAGGAAACAGTTAAGCTGGTGTTCTTAAAAGGCTGGCTCTACCACATGACCAACGATGAAAAAGAGTATGCGCAAACACAGTTAGTGTATGAAATCATCGATAAATTTAATTTGTCAGATGGTCAGGGTGATAAATCAAAATCGGTAAATCGTTGGCTCAGCAAGATCAAAAAGCCAGGTGAATTACTAAAATATTACGCGGGTTCTGAATAGTCGTAATCAGATGCTAAAGGCTGATTGTGGGGGTAGCATTGCTAACCCCTCCATATACTGTTAACGCTCTGCAATCCAACGTTCAACACTGCCTGCATCCCCATCTTTAGTCCAGCAATGAGTGGCAGAGTCATTCAGGTCGATGCGTGGCTTGAGTTCAGGGAAGAATTCAACCACAGTCTGAATCATCACGTCGATTGTCAATCGTCCAACCTCTGGCATCTTGTCTAATGGGGCTTCGAAGATAAAGGCATCATGCATAGCCAAGATCAGCTTAGCACCATAGGGCTTGTAAAGTTGGTAGAGTCGATTCCCCGCGATCTTAAACAGAGCGGCAGCTGTTCCTTGAACAGGCATATTCACCATCCAGTTTGTCTCGTGGCGGCTTAGTGCACCGCTATTAGAACGGTGGCGATGTAATCCGGTACTGGTGCTCACACAACCCCGATATGCTGCTTGTTGTGGCGCGGTTTCCATCATGTGTTTCAGGGTAGGAAACATAGCTAGGAACCGATTCATCAACTGTTTGGCTTCGAGTTCTGATATCTCAAGACGGCTACCCAGTCCGAAGGGGGATAGGCCGTACAGAATACCGAGTACACATGTTTTCATGATATCCCGCTTGTCTTTGTGCTTATGCTTGAAAGTGTCGGAATCGCATTGCCGATCTTCGTCATCCAGGTCGTTGGCATAGAACTCCTGAGCCATGACTGTGTAGATATCCCCCGCGTTGAACTTAGCAATCAGATTCTTATCGCTGTAGACCGCAGCTGTGATGCCGACTTCAATCTGGGAATAGTCCGCTTCACCGATTCCATTTCCTGTCTTCGGGATGATGAGTGGGCGCATTGCGCCAGGTAGTCCGAGCAGGTTCGGGCTGGCACAAGATTGTCTCCCGGTTACGACTTCCAGCTGTTTGTGCTCTGGGTGCACGCGACTATCGGAACCGATAATAGTAGGCCGAAGCAGTATATCTCTCTCAATGGCTTGAACCTTGCTAAATTCAGCCAGTAGGCCGATAGCAGGGTGGATATGGGCCAGATCTTTCAATAGTTGTAACTTGAAGCTGTATTTGCCGCCCTTGTTAAAATGATCGAGTAAGTTGAGTTGACGGAAAAACGTTTCTTTTTGTTGGTGACTATTGGGATTGTCTAACCCCATTTGTGCCAGCTGACTTCTGAGCGCTTCCAGCTTAGGCGTACTGGCATTGAGCACAGCGTTGCATTTTTCCCGATCAACACTCACCCCATGCCACTCCATGGCTGCATTGGTGATGGTCCAGGGCATCTCCACCGTGATAAGGTGGTGGTAACTTCCCTGGAGGGTTAACTGCTGCATCTGAGAAAGGTAAAGCTTTGCTGCAACAATAGCGTCTTCAGCTGCATAGTGGATCTGCTCGCTGGTAAATTCTCCACTGTCATAGTCAATAAAGGAGTGCTGCAAGTCTGATTTCACCAAATTGAATCGGTGGTGAATATCATAGCGGCTCGCCACGGTATTCAATGCATAACGGATCCGATTGTTTTCAGCGTGCTCTGCTCTGGCGCAAATCTCTGCGTTCTCTGAATCAAATACCTGATCATTGTCAAACACATGCAGGCCCAGATATCGTGCTCTCTCGGCGATACAGGTGTCCCAGATAGTGCGAGGCTCAGTCAGACCCAGTTGCCAGAGACAATGTAACTCGGCTTTGGCATGGTGGGCGATATAGGTCGTGGGTAGATCAAGTAATGGCTGAAGTCGTTTCGTATCTTTGAGTTTAGTTAAATCAATAACATAATTGTGAAGATGCAACTGATTGCCTGTGTTGGTCATCAAAGTAACAGCCATCAATAGGGGTTGAATACTTCGGATATCCTGTTTTTGCTTGTTACCTCGAAGTGGGATTGCGAGGCGGCTGAACTTAAACTCAAAGTCTAGTGACACGCCGGTCAATGGCAACTGATGAGCTAGATGTATCAGATCTTCCAAGTCTTCTTGGGTTCCAATGTACGTCACCGCCGCTGAATCTAGTGGTGGCAGCATTGGCAATATAATAGCACTTTTCTTTGGCTCGAATTCGGCTTCGTTAAATCGTTTTGCTAGTGCGGGCAATAAATTCATAATCAATATTCTCTCTTGGAAACGTAGGGCCTCCGGGTGGCCAGCAACCCTATAAAAATGGTTTTATTAGGACTTTTGGCCACTCCAGTAGCGACGGACGGTGCGAACGCCTATACCCAACTGCTCAGCAACTTGCTTTTGTGTTAAGCTTTGTTGTTTAAGTTGCTGTATTTCTTGCTTTTTAGTACCAGTTGTTCGTGCGCGCTGACTATCAATGCCGAAGTGCTCGCGTATTTCTGCCAGATTGTTGAACTCAGCATCGTACTGATAGTTAGGGTGCGGATTGTTCTGGAAAGTAATAACCTCACATGGCGATGTGAAAGGACGCACTCGGCCTACAGCCTGTATCACGGTGCCCATTTCTAGGGTCTGCAACATCGGGTCAGTCAGTTGAGCTACATCGGTATATCGGTACTTATTGTCAGCAATGCGGGCATGACGGCGGCGAGGGTTCGGCAGTACTTTGATTTCCATTTCCAGCTGCTCATCACTGGCTCGCATGTCTTGTAGGGCATTCGCTAATATGGTTTTGGTAACGTAGTAGCTATTCAGACAGTAAGCACAGTCGAATTGCTCGAACTGGTTAATGCCAATTACACCGTAGTGGATGACTGGTATCTGAGTGATGGTGCCATTGGAATCGTATTCTTCGCCATCGACGATTTGAACATCATCTATACTACGGACGGTTAGCATCTCATTCAGCGTATCAATGCAATATTGCTTATGCTTTTTCTTTGAGATCAGCAGCACTCGTTTACCTTCCCGGATGCGCTTGAGAGTTAACTCAAGAAAAAAGTCCAATATCTGTGGGGAGTTCTTCAGGAAATGACCAGATGTACCCAGAGAAGAGGCAATATTCAGCCACTGAGTACCATCGCCTTTAAAGGCTGTGTCCTGATAGAAATTGTGAAAATTAAGCCCCAGCTTATGGTTCAGCAATGTTTCATGAGTCGTGCCGCTGTAGAGTAGAACATCGCAGTCCGCCGCAAGTGGTGTTGCAGAAAAGCGTATATCACCGAACTCGGTTTTCTCGCGTGAATCTAAAGGCGAATTCATCAGTGCTTGCAGGTCAAAGTGAATGTTGCGGAATTCTCCCGGCCAGTGGCGCTCCCCAATAGTAACCAGCTCTCGGATTTCCGTCGGATAGATCGAGGGCATAGACCATACGTCAGGCTCTCTCAGGTCATCTGTTGCTGCATTGAGTAGGCTTTGCAAGGCAAACACGCTGGCGGCCTTGCGCTTCTGAGAGATGTCTGATTCGCACAAACAGAAGATTAGGTTCGCTATTTCTTCTTGCGTGATAGTGCGGCTATATGGTGTTAGCGATACCGTCGCTTCATCAAAAATAACCAGTACATTCTGAGCTTCACACTTAGCTTTCATTCGAGCAATAAAATTCAAGTCATTTGTCAAATGGGCTTGGGTAGCGAAGAGCACTTGGGTGCCGCGCAAAACATCACCAAATTGATCTTTCCAGTGGCATTTCTCTTGATTAGGACATAAGGCGCAAATAGTGCGTTTACCAAGTATAGAAAGGCCACGCTGTTCATAGTCCGCCCAGTCAGCATTGCGCTGCTTACCGCACAGCTCTTTAGGACGCGGGCGGAGATTAGTGATTTTGATATTTTCAGGCGGGAACTGGATATAGTCGCGCTCATTGATGATAGCGCGAGTGGGGGCCAGCACGATGATCAAATCATACTGACCTGATTCTATGCCATATTCTATCACTTGATCCATATTGGTAGATTTACCCACACCTACCGCCCAGTTAATCAGCAGGTGAGGGTGCTTCTTAAGAAGTGACAGGACATAGAGACCATTATTTTCTTTTCTGAAACCAGCAAGCGCCATAGCGCTGCTGATTTGATTCAGAGACGAGTTCATTGTTAAGCCGCCGTGTAGCCATAACATTGAAGCATCACTTGGATACTCGGTATTGCTGCCAGCTCTTCGCTAGAACACTTCTGGAACACGTCGCTCAGTTTAAACTCCCCGTTAGCGTAGGCATTATTAAAAACTTCGATCTCTGACTGGCCCAGATCGATGTTCTCAGGTATCGGTTTTAAATCCACGGTATAGCTGTTACGGTGACGACTCATGAGTATCATCATTGGCTCTACAGCATCAAAAACTGGCAGGATTTGCGGCAGAGCTGCTTTGGGATGGGTAGCATCGGTGATTGCCAGAATCTCAACTTGACGAGAGCTGAAGTTAAATACAGGTAGCAGTAGGCGGTTGTATGCTTTGTTGCCAGCACGACATAGCGGGCAACCATTACCGTTACACAGGATGTAGCCTTTCTTCTCTGGCGTATCAATCCAGTGAATATTCACATCTTCATGCTCAACGGAAAAAGCCATGAAGGGAGTTGCGCTTTCGCCCACTCTTGCTTGTTCAAGTACGGTTTGGCTTGGCACGGTATTAGCGGCGGCACGATCTTTAAGTGTCTGGAGTTTCTTTTGTGTATCGTTTAATGATGCTTCCGGAGAAAGGGCACCAGATACGACAGTTGTGACAGCATTAGTTTGGATATTAGTGTTCATATTGAATCCTTCTAAACATAAAAATTTGTTGAATGGGGGCCTCTCTGGGGCCACCCGTAGAATGTAAATGGAATTGTGATTTCGTCCTATCAGAGTGTGTCTCACCCATTCCCACTGAGTGCTAATTCATTAAGCTTCAGCTGGTTGTGTAATCTTTGAGTGGTGTTGCTGACTGTAGTCGAGGTCATGTCGTACAGCGGTTACAATGTCAAAATGCAGTCCAAGGAGACGAGAAACCTCGGTTTGTTGGAGCTCTTCTTCATCCATGAACTCACCCCAGTAAGGCACGGTGATTTGATGTAATAGGCTTCCAAAGATGGCAAGCGTGCCTTCGACGGAATAGGACTTGCTTTCAATCAAATGTGAGAGAAAGTCGTATAGGAACTGCGGATATCCAGGCATTTGATAATCATAAGATGACCAGAACTCTTTATCTTCAAAGTGGATGCCTGCAAACTCTGAGTGCGCGTCGAGTTCTTCTGGAACTTCGAAATAGATGAGAAACTCACTGTCGATGAAATGATTTATGCGACGAGCGTTTTCTTCCTGATCATTCGTGAAAACATCTGAATTGTGACAAATACTAAAGGCACCTGGACCAATATTTTCTGCCCCGATAGATATTCGGTTTTTATTTGGGTTAATGCCCAGGTCTTCATTCGAGTAGAACGGGTCGGTGATAAGACCTAAATATGCCTCAACATAGGCTGTCAGTGGCTTCGGAATAATAGCTTGTACTGAATTGTTCATAATAAATCTCCGTGTTGTATTGGCCGCTTAATAACTTAAGCGGTGATTTCAGGGTGCAAGAGGCCGTCACCGATATTTCACGGCTAGTTGCTTAATTAATATGTGTTTATTTTTCGTGCGGTCTGAATAAACAGACTTAAGTGTTAGTCGCTTTGGTGTTGAAGTCTTACATCGTGGGCAATAGCTCTTTCGACATCAAAGTGGTCGCCCATCGTTCCGGCTAGTCCGGTATGAAATAACTCCTCTTGGTGGAATGTGATTGCACTGGTAATCGCACCAAATATTTCCAGCATAATGTCCAACGGAAGCGAAAGGTTGGAGCGAAGGTACTCATAAGCTTGGTACATCTGCAGAGGCAGTCCTTTGTTATTGTCAAAGTCGTACACGGCTTCAAATTCCGCAGGTTCTACACCCTCGAAGGTTACTTTAGTTGTCAGTATGTGGGTATTACCTACTAGATGTTCAGATTCTGTTCTGAAGTGATCGGTCAGTCTTAAGAAACGTTCGTGGTCATACTCTCCGTTAGTACAGATCAGCGACTCAGAGTTGTTAAAGGCCATGATCAGGCCGCCAAATTCAGAGTCTCCGTATGCGACCAGTTCTACAGTTTCATCTTGCTCGTTAACCAGAGAGTTTTCGTTACCAACCAGTAGGTTAGTCAGAATCTTAATATCTTTTTGGATGGAAGCTGGGATTCTGTTTTCCATGGTTTAGTCCTTATCAAATGTTTCAATATGTGAGCGAACTGCTCAGTCAGGAAGGATTATGTAGTCAGAGCCCAAAATAGGACAGGAAATAGAATCTCACGGATTCCCATAGAGTGGGTCTTGGGGCTATCTGGTTGATTTGTAATGTTATTTACGTAGCGTTTATGTCAGGTGGCGGGGACGTAAATACAGTAAAGTGGCCACGAAGCCTTTAAAAATAATATGTTAAAGGGTTGGTGGCCACTTGGTGAGTTCGAGGTCTGTGATCTGGCCTAGAAATCTGTTGTTGAATATGCGCTATGTTGTATTTATATCAAAATAACAAGCAATCAATAGGCTGGGTAAATGGAACAAATCTCAATAATTCACGTGGCTATCGCTGGTGCTGTCATCGTGGTGATACTTGCGCTTGTCAGTAGCAGAAAAGTAACACGAGGCTTTGTTGCTTAATTCGATGAGAAGACATGGTAGCCCCATGTTGTTCAGTTCTTAAACAACATACTGAGTTTCAG
>NZ_JAWOVZ010000036.1:0-26073 GCF_033340175.1 Vibrio sp. 1557
AGCGTTCAATCTGAGCCATGATCAAACTCTTCAATTTAAGATTTTGTTCGGCTCAATGAATACTGAACATTACATAAAGTAATGTTTGAATTGACTGTGCTGAATCCGAAGATTCAATGGTCACTTCGTTTCATTGAAACCTAAATTGTTTCCGAAGAAACTATTTGGATTATCATCAACGAGTGCCCACACAGATTGATAGGTTCTTATTTTTAAAGAGCTTTTCTAACACTTTCAGCAACTTAGTTGCTCGTCGTTAGGGGTGCGTATCTTACTTTACACCGTGAGAGAGTCAAGCATTTTTTTCAAATTCTTTTTTCTCTCTTCCCGACTCGCTATGTGACTTTCGTCTCACTCCGTGTCGGTGGATGCGCAGTATAGGGGGTTGAGAAATTAGTACAAGCGTTTTTTGCAAATAAAAAACCAACCGGTCACAAATTAGCCAAAAGTGCGATATTTGCATATTTCTTCGTCACATTTGAGACATATCACAGCAATTGGTTGGAAAAACACCAACCATATACGTAAGATTCATGTGTCTATTCTGTTAATGGACAATCGATCTCTTTATCACTATGTGTAGTAATTAAAATGACGTCTAAAAAAAATCTGATTTTATGTGTTGGGCTGGCCATCGTTGGGGGAATCATTTTCTCTCAATTCATCATCCCACCAGCCTTGAGCTTCCTCATTGGTGTTATCGCTACTGCTTTTCTTTTTTCATTTTCTAGCAAAACACCTGTTCTTCAATCTTCGGAGCCTGATCCTTCAACTAAAACGCTGTATGTCGGCAACCTTCCTTATAAGGCCAATGAGAGTCATGTTCGCGATTTGTTTGCTGAATATGGACAGGTCTATGCAGTACGCTTAATGAAAGATAAGCGTACTGGAAAAAGAAGAGGGTTTGGTTTTGTAGTGATGGCTGCGGCAGATGCCAAGCCAGCTATCGCTAAACTTAATGAAAAGGAATATATGGAGAGAACGCTAAAAGTGAGAATTGCGAACGATCCTAAACATCCGGATGGTGGTAAACCTGAACAGGATTAAAACCTAGCTTCTTTAAACAAATGTTCAGTGCATCTTCCTGCCAAGGAGTTGCACTGGCATAAATCGACTTACTTCCCTCTTCTGTATCCTCAATTTCATCACTTAATAGCAATGCTTTTACTCGACGTGCAATCGCTGCGCCTGAATCAATTAAAGTAACGTCCCCACCCAAAGCTTGATGAATCTCCTCTCTGATTAAAGGGAAGTGAGTACAACCGAGCACCGCAACATCGACTTTATCGCGAAGGGGAAGCAGGATATTTGTCAGTTCGTCGAGAGAAACGCTGTTGCCTCGCAACTTCTCTTCGGCCATATCTACCAAGCGAGTTGATCCCACCAGCTCAACTGGTTTGCCTTGCGCAAAGTCCCGTATTAACTCGTGAGTATATTGGCGTGTTACTGTCGCCGGAGTGGCGATCAGCCCTACCCCTTTTGATGCTAAAAGCGATGCGGGTTTAATCGCAGGGACAACACCAACAACGGGAATCGATAAATTTTCGCGTAAGGAAGGAAGCACTATGGTGCTCGCCGTGTTGCAAGCAATGACGACAATGTCGACTTGGTGTTCTTCGACTAAAGAAGAGACCAGTTGGTTAACTCGTGAAACGAGTACAGCCTGATCGAGTTCACCATAAGGGTAAGCCTGATTATCGAATAAGTATAAGTAGTCTAGCTGGGGCAATAGGCGATGTATCTCTTGGAATACAGAGAGACCACCAACACCAGAGTCAAAAACTAGGACTTTTTTCTTACTTGCTACTCGCACGAGTCTTACCTAAAGAACAGAAACGTTGCGATCATACTGCGTAGATTTGTTTTGGCAATGCTTTAGCATGGTATCTTTGATGGCTGAATCTATCTCCAGATTCTACATCTCGCTTCGTCAACTCGATATGTCCTTGAAAAGATGGCGAAGACGTAACCAATGTGTGAAATTCACCATTTTCCCCACAGGGATCAATTTGACTTGGTAATGACTCTATTAGGGCTTTGTCATACCAGCGACCACACCATTCTGGAGGGAGAACTCTTCCGTCGATGGTGATTAACATAGTTTGAATACCACGCTCTATGATTTCCATCGCTAGTTTTTCGCTGCTCTCCCCTAATAGAGGAAAGACGCATTCCCAGCCAACAGGTTCAATATAGCTGCGTCGGTAATCGGCAATGCCATTACAAAACATATCACCAAATGCGACAGCTTCTATATTCAGACCACTACTTTGTAATGCATTAACGATGGTCGATTGATAAATGTCGTTACTTGGAAAGACTTCAGGTAGCTCGATAGTAATGAGCGGAAGCGCAAGTAAGTCTGCTTGCATTTGTACGACTTCAAGCGGAGTTGCTTGGAAAGGGACTTCTTTCCCTATGTAAGTCGTGTACAAACCGACAACTTGATAATTTGGATTCTCGTTAAGGCGCTCAAGCGTTAATGTCGAATCTTTACCGCTGGACCAACTGATCACCACTCGCTTGGGTTTCTTCATTCGATTTTCCACCACAAAATATTAAAAACCGCCCGAAGGCGGTTTGTGCTCATTCACGATTAGAATTCGTAGCCAACGTTGAGATAGTACGCTCGCTCTGCAGCAGGGTAACCTTTTGCCATCTCATACTCTTCATCAAGTAGATTATCGATACGAGCGCTAATAGAGGTCGACTCATTCGGATAGTAAGTCACCGCCGTATCAACCAACGAGTAAGAAGAAAGCGTAATATCTTGTGAAGGCCAAGTGCTGTAATCCACATCTGGACGCTTACCGACGTACTGATAGCTAACCGACCAATCCACTTTATCGAAGCTCACTAAAGCATTCCACTTATACATTTCTTTAGCGCGGCGCTGCAACTGATGCCCTTTATCGTCTTCAGCATCTTTGTAATCTGCACTCAACTGGTGCTGCACAATCCCTGTATCAAACTCAGCAACAAGCTCCACACCTTGGATATGTGTTTCACCATCGACATTCAAATATTTGTATGTGGTTGGATGGTAATCGATAAGATTCGTGATTTTATAGTCATAACCCGTGATGGACCAAAAAACGCCTTGGACATCACCGCTTAATGCTAGCTCCCAAGCATCTGACTCTTCCGGCTTCAGATCTTTCTCACCGTATGTTGGGTCATACTGTTGATATAGGTTTGGAGCCTTAAACGCAGTACCAAAAGAGGCTTTAACCCCAAACTCTGGTACAAACTGGTAACCAGCCGCTAAACTGTAAGTGAACTCACTACCGTATTCTTCGTTATCATCAAGGCGAGCACTGCCCTCGAGCATTGCTTTATCAATACTAGTGGTTGCCATACCAAACAGAGCGCCATTGGTACGATCAAACGTTTTATTCGCACTCTTGTCTTTATAAGACTCGTTGCGCCAATCAATACCACCAGCCAACGTCGTATTGTTGTTTAGCAAGTAACTGTTGGTCCACTGGACATTTTGCTGCTCAAGTTCATCTTCAGTACCTGAGTGTTTGCCTTTTGCTTGCTCATAGTTCCAAGACTTCTGTTTCTGTGCTGTTACTTGTAGTTCTGACATCACATTATCAGACTGATACTTACCGCCCAGAGTGACAGAAAGATCGTCTTTTTCTGCTTCGTAGTAACCGCGACTGCCGTAGCTGCTGTCATATTGATAAACATTTTCGTAAGCACGTAGGTTACCAAATGCAGACCACTGGTCATTGAAGTTATGCACGTAACCTAGCAGACCATTCTTTGTATCAAAGCCATGGCGATCGCCGTCATTAACTCCCGGTACAGGACGAACGTTATAACCATCATCACTTTCACTACCAAGCGCGATATTTAGCTGGCCGCTCTCTGTGACTTTAATACCAGATGCCACACTCAATTCTTGATAATCTAAACTACCTAAACCCGCACTTAACTTCGTTCCTTCTTCGTCAGCACGCGCAATGGTGATGATATTGATCACGCCACCAATCGCTTCTGAGCCATAAAGTGACGCACGCGCACCACGCACGTACTCAATACGTTGAACGTAAGTAAGTGGGATTTGGTTAAAGTCCACAGCGCCCTTCGCTGCTCGTGCAAAACGTACGCCATCAACCAGTACTAAAACTTGGTCGGAACTGGTTCCACGAACAAATAAAGACGCTAACTGACCACGACCACCATTTTGTGAAACTTGAATCCCCGTAAGGCGACGCAATACATCTGGTAGGGTTTTCGCTTGAATGCGATCGATGTCTTGTCGAGTAACTACTTCGACATCTGCCAACGTACGGCTTTCGGCTTGCTCAAAACGGTTTGCAGTAACAACGATGGTTTCGTCAGTGGAGGTTTCTTGGGCCTGTAGATAAGAGACAGGTGAAAGCAGCGATGCCAAAGTTATCGCCAGTGCGGATTTTCTCATTGTATTGTCCTAAATCGCGTAATTCCTTCCGAGCCCTGTCATCATGACAGTCCAGTGCTGTGGCTCAGTTGTTGGCAGGTATTCGGACTCAAGAGCACGGGTGTACCGCCTACTTGCTCGACTTCCCACATAAACTAATGCAGTGTCTGATGAGCGTTCGTTCTCTTTTACCGCTGCGCGTCAGTTCTGGATTCACACCAGATTCCCATTTCAGCCATCTAGATTGCTAGATAGCACCAACTTGAGGCAAATATTATTCAGCTATTGATTATTTGTCCAGCCAATATTGCCCTTAGAAGTTGTAACGTTTTGATTGATTTTGCTTTCTACTCTGCCTGTACGCACTATCTTTAAATCAATTCCAGTACAAAACTGGACATCCTATTGAGATTGAATAAAATCTGCGCTCTTAAATTGAATGCACCATAAAAGGTAAGATCATGGCTACTCTTGATGTAAACCCACAACGCTACCAAGAACAACTGGCTGAAAAAGTCGAACGTCTCACGGATATGTTCGCGCCATACAACATGCCAGAACTGGAAGTGTTTGAATCACCAGAGCAGCACTACCGCATGCGTGCTGAGTTCCGTGTTTGGCATGAAGGCGAAGATCTTTACTACATCATGTTCAACCAAGAAACTCGTGAGAAGTACCGTGTTGACCAATTCCCTGCAGCAAGCCGTCTGATCAACGACCTGATGCCGCTATTGGTTGAAGCGATGAAAGACAACGACTCACTACGTCGTAAACTGTTCCAAGTGGATTTCCTATCGACGCTAAGTGGTGAGATTCTGGTCTCACTCCTTTACCATCGCCAACTTGATGAAGAGTGGATTGAAAACGCGAAAGCCCTTAAACAGCGTTTAAATGATGAAGGCTTTAACCTAAACATCATTGGTCGCGCTCGTAAGATGAAGATTGTCCTAGACCGAGACTACGTTATCGAGAAGCTCGATGTAAATGGTCAAAGCTACATCTACCAACAAGTAGAGAACAGCTTCACTCAGCCGAACGGCAAAGTCGCAGAGAAGATGCTGGAATGGGCGGTCGACTGTACCCAAGAAAGCACTGGCGACCTACTAGAGCTTTACTGTGGTAACGGTAACTTCTCGCTGGCGTTGGCACAGAATTTCGACCGCGTACTGGCAACTGAGCTAGCGAAGCCATCTGTGGTATCTGCACAGTACAACATCGCCGCCAATAAGATTGATAACGTACAAATCTTACGTCTATCGGCAGAGGAATTTACTCAAGCGATCGAAGGTAAGCGTGAATTCCGTCGTCTACAAGATGCAGGTGTGGATCTGAAGAGCTACAACTGCAACACGATTTTTGTCGATCCACCACGTGCTGGGATGGATGTCGATACTTGTAAAATGGTGCAAGGTTACGAGCGCATCATGTACATCTCTTGTAACCCTGAGACTCTAAAAGAGAACTTGGACATTCTATGCGAAACACACAACGTGACGCGTTTTGCTCTGTTTGACCAATTCCCTTATACCCACCACATGGAAGCTGGCGTGCTATTGGAACGTAAAGCTTAGTCCACCAGCTTCAGACAAAAAAAAGCGAGCTCAATGGCTCGCTTTTTTTAATTTGATTCGTTTGCTTATTCCGCAGAAGTCTTCTTGCTGACAAAACCTAGCTTCTTACCAATCCATGCGAGTAAGATCATTGAAACCATGATCGCGAAGAAGTTTGAGCCTGCTTCTGGGTATTGCGCTTTAATAAACGCAGAGTGACCAAACGCACCTACGAAGAAACACGCCAAGCCAACTAATGGGATATCTTCTGATACCGGATTATTTAGGTACTCTTGGTAAAGAGCTTGTACAGCCAGTACGAGTGCAATCAATGGGAAGATTGAAAAAGACACTTCACTCATGGTCAACCATGACAACAAAGCATCACCACACATACCTGCAACCAGTGCCAAAATCAGCGTTTTCTTTTCAGATTTATTTCCATTCGACATTATTCTATCCCGCCTTTTAATCGGTTACGTTCACGTTCTTTGCGATACCAATAGGCCCCTTTGGCTATCATTCGCAATTGCATGATCAATCGCTCGGCGAGTTCATCGCGCTCACGTCGATCTAAATCTAAAGCTTCAGCCCCCGAACTGAAAACCAAAGTCACAGACGCTTCTGCTTGAGTATACGCCTCTTCTCTGGTCACGCCGGTGCTCATTAAATACTCGGTTAATTCTGCCGCAAAATGCTGGATTTCTCGAGCAACAGCGGTACGAAATTCAGCAGAAGTGCCGGAGCGCTCACGCAACAACAAACGAAAAACGTTCGGACTACTTTCAATGAATTCCATAAAGGTTTCGACCGAGGTACGAATTACGCTACCTTCTTTCACAATACGTTGACGCGCCTGACGCATCAGTTGGCGTAGTAGCAAACCGCCTTCATCAACCATGGTTAAGCCTAGCTCATCCATATCTTTGAAGTGACGATAAAAAGAAGTCGGTGCAATCCCTGCCTCTCGGGCGACTTCTCGCAAGCTAAGGCTGGAAAAGCTGCGATCCGCACTTAACTGACTAAATGCCGCATCGATCAATGATCGACGTGTCTTCTCTTTTTGCTGTGCGCGGATTCCCATCGATTTCATTCTTAACTTGCTCTTTTTCTATAGGGTACAAGAGCCTCAATATAACGCAATTTGCTCCTACGGAGAAAGATATGTTGCTTCGCTCGCTCTGAGCGCCGAGAACGTTACTATTGGCATGCATCTAATTGCAATGTTCTCGATGCAATTTATAGACATACAACATACCAAATCACCCTTTTGGTCGATTCTGCGTGATCACTTCCACTCTCTAACAGGCATGACGTGTACCAATAGAGTAAATGAGTTAAAATCGCGCTAAAGCAATGTTAAGCAAATATAACAAGGAAGGCATCATGGCGCATGTTAATCACTATGACGTGATCGTAATCGGTAGTGGCCCTGGCGGAGAAGGGGCTGCAATGGGATTAACCAAAGCGGGACTGAATGTTGCCATTGTCGAGAAAGAAAGCAGTGTCGGCGGCGGTTGTACTCACTGGGGTACCATTCCATCAAAAGCACTGCGTCATGCCGTTAGCCGCATCATCGAATTTAATAGCAACCCGCTATTTTGTCGAAACAACACCAGCGTTCATGCAACATTTTCTGACATTTTAGATCATGCTAAATCGGTCATTGATAAGCAAACTCGACTTCGTCAGGGCTTTTATGACCGTAACTCATGCACACTTTTGTTCGGAACCGCGCGATTTGTCGATAACTACTCAATTGCAGTGATGCAAAGCGACGGTACAGAAGAAATCTATTCTGCAGATAAGTTTGTCATCGCGACGGGTTCTCGTCCGTATCAGCCTAACGACGTAGATTTCTTGCATGAGCGCATCTACGACAGTGATTCCATTTTGAGCCTGAAACACGACCCTCGCCATATCATCATTTACGGTGCGGGCGTTATCGGTTGTGAATACGCTTCTATCTTCCGCGGACTTGGAGTGAAAACCGACCTTATCAATACCCGCGACCGCTTGTTGGAGTTTTTGGATAACGAAGTGTCAGATGCGCTGTCTTACCACTTCTGGAACAGCGGTGTGGTAATTCGTAATGATGAGACCTATGAAAAAATCGAAGGCACAGAAGATGGCGTGATTATTCACCTACAATCTGGCAAGAAGATGAAGGCAGACTGCTTGTTGTATGCGAATGGTCGAACAGGTAACACCGATAAGTTGAATTTGGGTGCAGTGGGTCTGGAAGCGGACTCTCGCGGACAACTAAAAGTAAACCGTAACTACCAAACCGATATCGAACACATTTACGCTGTAGGCGATGTCATCGGTTACCCTAGCCTTGCAAGCGCCGCTTATGACCAAGGGCGATTTGTCGCACAAGCCATTACGAAAGGTCAGGCAGAAAACTATCTGATTGATGACATTCCAACAGGTATCTACACCATCCCAGAGATTAGCTCTGTGGGTAAAACCGAGCAAGAGCTAACAGCTGCGAAAGTACCGTATGAAGTAGGACGCTCTTCCTTCAAGCATCTAGCTCGTGCACAGATCGCAGGAAAAGACATCGGTAGCTTAAAGATATTGTTCCATCGTGAAACCAAAGAAATTTTAGGGATTCACTGTTTTGGCGAACGTGCCGCGGAAATTATCCACATCGGTCAAGCCATTATGGAGCAAAAAGGCTCAGCGAATACCATCGAGTATTTCGTCAATACCACCTTCAACTATCCAACAATGGCCGAAGCGTATCGTGTCGCTGCGTTGAATGGTTTGAACCGCTTGTTCTAATCTATGCTTCTTGATAGCAGACAGAAAAACAGCAGGCTTGGACCTGCTGTTTTTGTATCAACATTGTGCTAGGAAGGTATCCTTGTGCCATTGGTAGAGAAAGATAACCCCTAAACCAATACCCCGCATCAACATAAAGCTCGTCATTGCAAACCACAGCGCGTGATTTTCCCACTCGGCGAATAAGTAAAAGACAACGAAGAAACTGCTGGTCGCGACAAACATACTATTGCGCATGTCTTTGCCTTTGGTTGCACCGACAAAAATGCCATCCAATAGAAAGCACCACATCGACGCAAGTGGCATCACCACCAGCCAAGGTAGATACACCGCTGCTTGCTGTTGTACCGCCTCAATTGAAGTGATCATGGCGATCAACTGCGATCCCGCCAAACCAAAGAGCGCGGTCAGTCCTAAGCAAATAACCAAACTCCAAAAGAAAGTGCCGACAAGCGATGCACTCAATTGTTGCCTATCTTTGGCACCAATCGCCTTCCCGACCATGGCCTCCATTGCGTAAGCAAAGCCATCCATGCCGTACGAGATAATCATCAGGAAGCTCATCAGAACCGCATTTGCAGCGACAACCTCATCACCAAAGCTCGCGCCTTGGAACGTCATAAAGCTAAAAGCCGCTTGCAGACACAAAGAGCGCAAGAAAATATCGCGATTCAATTTCACGAAGCGCCCTAACCCATGCTGAGTGTCAGCAAGTAATTGCTTGGGTGACGGCAACTGACGTGCTTGCCATGTCTTCCACACGCAGACCAAACCAAACGCCATGCCTGAGTAATCAGCAATCACGGATGCAAGCGCAGCACCTTCAACTTTCCAACCTAAGCCCATCACAAATAACAAATCGAGAGCGATGTTGGTGACATTGGTGATGATCACCATCCACATTGGTGCTTTGGAATTTTGCGTTCCGAGCAGCCACCCCAACAACACAAAGTTCATTAGCGCAGCGGGGGCACTCCACACACGGATAGAGAAATATTGCATGCCGTAGTGTTTTACCTCTGCGCTGGCGTCACTCCAGCCAAAGATCAAATCAGCAATCGGGTTATGGGCAATAAGGAAGACTAACGCAAACAGCAGCGCCATAAGTGAGCCTTGCATAAACACCAAGGCAAGTTGCTTTCGGTCTTCACCGCCATAGGACTGCGCAGCCAACCCAGTAGTCGACATACGCAAAAAACCAAGCAGCCAAAACGTCACGCTGATCATGGTGCTGCCCAACGCAACACCGCCCAAATACCAAGCGTGGTCTAGATGACCAATCACCGCAGCATCGACCAAACCGAGCAATGGAACAGTAATATTCGACAGCACCATAGGTATCGCTAAAGCTAAGACTTGGCGATGAACTTTTGGGTTAGATAAAGGAGAGAAGATTGAATTTGTCACAGGCACCTCATCAGTAAGATCGACGAGTGTACCTGAGCGCTTAACGACTAGCCAATTACCACTTGATGTGAACGAGGACTGGCGTGAGGCGATGCTTCAACATTGGAATCTTATTAAGCCAACGCTGCCAAGCTTTCCAACGAGAACAGAATCTATCGAATGGCGAGAAAGCTTTCACCCACTGTGCCCATGGTAACCATTGCAATATCTGTGCTGCAGGCGCTTCAAAGCCATGAGCATAACGATCAGAGCCAAGCTTTTGTCCCCACTTGGTTTCCGTTAAATCTCCTGCCAGCACCATACATAGCTCAGCAGAAACAAAATGTCGACCCAAGGTTTGAATAAATTTCGCGACTTGACGCTCTGTGCAATCGAGCAGTGCCATTTCACATAAAATGAGCACCGGTGCTTGCTCTGGAATGGCTAACGTCTCTAGCCACGACATTTCATCCACACTGCCACAGCGATGTTCATAGCGTTCATTTTTGTGGAACAAGCGCTGACGCCATACCAAATTTTCCGTCACATCCAGCTCTATCCAATGGCAGCGTCCATTATCCAAACGATAAAAGCGGGTATCCAACCCCGCTCCGACATTGATTATCCAAGCATCGGGATACTGCTGTAAGAAGTGACTAACCTGCTGGTCACAAAGCTGAGTCAGCGTCACGTGCAGCAATTGCTTCTGCGCAATATCACCACTCAAACAATCCGGCGCCATCTTACAGCTCAAACACGCTTTAGCAGCTATCGGATCGTACACCAAGCCATTGTCGACCATGCTTTCACGGCTACGCAATAACAGTGGCTTTAATAAATGGTTAGGAACTTGATGTTTAGACTGAGACATGGGCATTTCCTGCGCCAGAGAGAAAACATAGACATTAATAAAGATGATAATGAATATCAATTACATTATCAAGCTTATAAATTGGTCAAAACAAACAATGTCAAGATGATGAGCAAGCTTTTGGAGGAAGTAGAAAAAGAGAAAAGACAAAACAGCCCAGATCAACTGGGCTGCTTAAATACACTTACATCCAATCGGTATTACGAATAATACCAACGGCTAAGCCTTCAATCGTAAGGTGCTGAGACGTTAAGTCCACTTGGATTGGGGCAAACTCTTCATTCTCAGCATGCAGTAATATGGTTGAACCTTTGCGCTCCAAACGCTTCACAGTCACATCATCATCAACACGCGCAACGACAACTTGACCGTCTCTCACGTCTTGGGTTTTATGCACCGCGAGCAGATCGCCATCCATAATCCCGATGTCTTTCATACTCTCGCCATTTACACGAAGTAAGAAATCCGCTTGCGGTTTGAACATCGCAGGATCGACTTGGTAGTGCGCCTCTACGTGCTCTTGAGCCAAGATTGGCTCACCCGCTGCGACTTGACCAATCAAAGGCAAACCCTGCTCATCATTGGCTGCGTCTTCAAGCAGGATACGAATCCCACGAGAAGCGCCTGGAATAATTTCAATTGCTTGCTTACGAGCAAGCGCTTTTAGGTGTTCCTCTGCGGCATTCGCAGAGCGGAAGCCAAGCTCACGCGCAATCTCTGCACGAGTTGGTGGCATTCCGGTGTCGTCGATTTTACTTTTAATCAAATCGAAGACTTGTTGTTGGCGTGGCGTTAACGGCTTCATGTCTCACCTGTCTTTTTATACAGTTAACTGTGAGTATATCCAGTAAATGCTCAAATGAAAACCCAATTGGTTGTTTTTTAATTTATTTGTGGGGAGCTTTCAGCTTACCGATTAAGTTCATTCTTTATTCGTTTAAAACACCGACTTTTCAGTTAATCAAGGTAAAGCAATAACTTAGGGGTTCGACTAATTTACAGCCAATAAAATTAAAAGGTTTGACCAGTTTCTGGTATCCTTGCAGCGCTTAAATTTTATCGCCTAGGCTTATTTCTATTGCCGTACTCATCTCTTTTTATAGAGAAGACATGCAAAGCGGAAACTGAAATAAGGTTAGGCCTGTTTGAATACCTATTGAGGCTGTGAACTTTATGTCTTCTGGACAATCATTTTCACGTTCATTACTAAAACTACCTTTATCGGTACTGGTAAAGGGCACCGCAATCCCGTCGAACCCGATTGAAGATCTGAACATCGACCTAACTAAACCGATTGTATATGCCCTGCCGTTCCGCTCGAACGTGGATTTGCTGACACTGCAAAAACAAGCCATGAGCCTTGGTCTACCCGACCCGCTCAGCCCGCTGGAAATCAATGGCAAAACGCTGAACCGTTTCGTCTTTATCGCTGCGCGTCCAACTGTGATGAACAACGATAATGATGTCCCAACCGATTCTGTTTCTCTGTTCACTGACTTACTGGAACTGCACAAGCTGGATAGTGAGTTGGATGTTCAAATGATCCCTGCAACCGTGCTTTGGGGTCGTAAGCCAGGTAAAGAAGAGAACCAAAAGCCTTACCTTCAACCGATGAATGGTCCGCAAAAAGCCAAAGCAGTAATGGCGGCGGGACGCGACTGCTTAGTTCGCTTTAGTCCCGTGGTATCTCTGCGTTATATGGCAGACTCTCACGGTACCGACAGCGCAATTGCGCACAAACTGGCTCGCGTGGCGCGTATCCACTTCTCACGCCAGAAACTGGCTGCTTCAGGCCCAAACCTGCCACAACGCCAAGTGTTGTTTGCTCGTTTACTAAAGTCTCCAGCTATTGAACTGGCGATTGCTGACGAAGCCAAGAGCAAAAACATCTCGATTGATAAGGCACGTAAAGAAGCCCACGACATCATGGATGAAATCGCCGCCGACTTCTCCTACAGTCTGGTGAAAAACGGCGACCGCATCCTGAGTTGGTTATGGACAAAGCTATACCAAGGTTTGCACATCAATAACGCCTCGACTGTGCGTCGTTTAGCGCAAGACGGCCACGAAATTGTGT
Source organism: Vibrio sp. 1557 (assembly GCF_033340175.1). Classification (NCBI taxonomy): domain Bacteria; kingdom Pseudomonadati; phylum Pseudomonadota; class Gammaproteobacteria; order Vibrionales; family Vibrionaceae; genus Vibrio; species Vibrio sp. 1557. Next base: position 13,083 of record NZ_JAWOVZ010000036.1, read on the forward strand.
ACGTTCCGTGTCACCGTAGTCACATGGACTACCTGCTGTTGTCTTATGTTTTATACCATGAAGGCATGGTGCCTCCGCACATTGCGGCAGGCATTAACTTGAACTTCTTCCCGGCCGGTCCGCTTTTCCGTCGTGGTGGGGCGTTCTTTATTCGTCGTAGTTTTAAAGGCAACAAACTGTACTCAACCATTTTCCGTGAGTATCTAGCTGAGCTGTTTGCCAAAGGCTATTCAGTCGAGTACTTCAGTGAGGGTGGTCGTTCACGTACAGGTCGCTTACTGCAAGCGAAAACGGGTATGCTGGCTATGACCATCCAAGCAATGCTACGTGGTCTAAACCGCCCAGTAACACTAGTGCCGGTCTACATCGGCTACGAGCACGTGATGGAAGTGGGCACTTACGCGAAAGAGCTGCGTGGCAAACGCAAAGAGAAAGAAAACGCAGGGCTTGTACTGCGTACTCTGCGTAAACTGCGTAACTTTGGTTTGGGCTATGTGAACTTCGGTGAGCCAATTCAGCTCAACCAATACTTGAACGAGCATGCTCCTGAGTGGACGAAAGACATCGACAGCATGGGTGGTAACAAACCACAATGGATGAATCCTGTGGTGAACGACCTTGCTAATAAGATGATGACGCACATCAACGATGCGGCGGCGGCAAACGCGTTGACCTTGTGTGCAACCGCACTGCTTGCTTCTCGTCAACGTGCACTTTCTCGTGACTCGCTGATCAATCAGATTGAGTGTTACTTAAAGCTACTCAAAAATAGCCCGTACTCAAGCACCTCCACTATCCCTACCGAAAGTGCTGAGGAGTTGGTCGATCATGCAATTTCGCTTGATAAGTTCGTGATTGAAACCGATAGCATGGGTGACATCATTTCGCTGGACCGTAGCCAATCGATCCTGATGACCTACTATCGCAACAACATCATCCACTTGTTCGCTCTGCCGTCATTAATTGCCCAAATGCTCATTCGTCAGCGCAACCTTTCGGTAGCCAAGATTCAAGCGAATGTCGCGCAAATCTACCCATTCTTGAAGAAAGAGCTGTTCTTAAGTTACCAAGAAGACGAGTTAGATGAATTGGTCGTTAAAACACTGCATGAATTTGCCGATCAGAAAATGATTAGTCTGGATGGTGATAAGCTAGAGATCAATCAATCGAACAACCAGCCTTTGGTTCTGTTAGGTCGAACGATAACTGAAACGCTGCAACGCTACTCTATCGCGATGAACTTGCTTGTTGCTTACCCTGAGCTGGGTAAATCGGACCTAGAGCAGAAGAGCCAAGATATTGCTCAGCGCCTAGGGCGTTTGCACGGTATTAATGCGCCAGAATTCTTCGATAAAGGTGTGTTTACCGCCATGTTCAATACGCTCAAACAGCAAAAATACCTCGATAGCGATGGTAACTGTGACACGAAGAAAACGCAGCAATTTGCACGGCTACTGTTCACTCTGCTTTATCCAGAAGTGAAACTGACGATCGAAGAGAGTATTCACCAACTTCGGTCGTAACCGTTTTACCTTCTTCCAATAAGAAAAAAGGCATCCAATCGGATGCCTTTTTCTATTTCTTCGCTTACCAAAATGCGACCAGTAACCCTATCGCTATCACCATGCCAACATAATTGTTGTTAAGGAAAGCCTTAAAGCACAACTCACGCTCACGGTGACGAATTAAGTGCTGCTGATAAACAAACAACGACGCTGCAATCAAAAGGGTCCAGTAGTAACTTTGTCCCAATTGGTAGAACTGCCCTAACCAAACCAACATCGCGAGTGTAATCAGTTGCAACACACCAATAATAAGCTTGTCATGACGACCAAACAGAATTGCCGTCGATTTAATGCCAATCTTTAGATCATCATCCCGGTCTACCATCGCATATTGAGTGTCGTACGCAATGGTCCACAAAGCGTTAATGAGGAACAAAAACCAAACAATCAATGGTAATTCCCCAGTTTGTGCAGCCCACGCCATTGGAATCGCCCAGCTAAAAGCCAAGCCTAAAAATAGCTGTGGAATATGAGTATAACGCTTCATAAATGGATAGATGAACGCCAACACAATGCCAGCGAAGGATAGCTGAATCGTCAGCGGGTTCATGGTCAGCACTAACAAAAACGAGCTGATACCCAAAACCAAAAATAATCCAATCGCTTCTTTTGCTGTCACTTTCCCTGATGGCAGTGGACGTTGCTTAGTACGCTTTACATGGCCGTCGACTTTGCGATCTGCAAAATCATTAATCACGCACCCCGCACTACGCATTAGGAAAACACCCAATACAAACACGATGAATACATCCCAACTTGGCATCCCTTGGGCTGAGATAATTAGCGCCCAAATCGTTGGCCACATCAGTAACAGTGAACCAATCGGGCGATCCATGCGCATCAGTTGCCAATATGCTTTGGCTTTTTCTGCGGACATTTACACTGTCTCCTTAGCGTAAACTGGTGAATTAGATAAGAATAACTCGGCGACTAGCATCGGTTTGTGATTCATCCACAACCTTGAGCGTCGTGCTAACAAACGTCCTTCTGGTACGGCTACCCATCCCATTTGCAAAGAGTCCCGCTCAACGTTATCTGCGCTAAACACAGTTAGTCCTAATGGGATATCCCCTTGTTGAGCCAAATCATACTGCTGATCAACTAAGGTTGAACGAGGAATCAATGTCCGCCCAATAACCCAGTTATTATTGTCACCGCACAAAATTACCTCTCTCAGTAAGCAATCTTGTTCGGACAATAACTGGCTTTCGTCCTGTTTTAATGTCGCTGCAGTGACGATCTGATTTTGTAGCAATTCTACCGTTAACGCTTGGCAGTGCTGTTTTAAACGACGTGACAAAGACCCTTGCTCTTCAAGCCAATGCTTGGCAAATTCATTTGGAAATTCGAATTCTTCGGGGTTTTGCCACTCTACTTCCAATAAAGAAGCAAGATAGAGTGATGTTGGCTGATTCATACTAGTATTCAATTGGAGGCTTTATGCGTACAATAAAGCAACAACTTACCGTCCATAGTAATGTATGTAACCGTAAGTTCCGTTATTTGTTATAGACGGCCCATTGTATCAAGACTGAAGCGATTCGAATATCGCGATCCAGAGAAAGAAAAGTTAGAAATATGTACAAACGTTATATAGCCCAAATTATTTTTGCGTTAACCATACTATTCGCCGCACCAAGTTGGGCTGAAACGGAAGAAGCTGGACCTAAGTTGGCATACTTTACCCTAGAGCCTGACCTCACTACTAACTTTTACACCAAAGGCAAAAAGTTAGGTTATGTGCAAGTGCGCATCGACATCATGGTAATGAGTCAACAAGATTTATCAGTTGTTGAGCATCACCAACCTTTGATTCGCGATGCAGTGATTGAATTATTGGGTAAGCAAACAGAAGATACGATTAAGTCCCTTTCTGGCCGAGAAGATCTGCGCAAAACTTTAGTGACGACCCTCAACGAAACGCTTTTGCCTGAAACAGGTAAAACCATCATTGCCGATTTGTTGTTTACAAAATACCTTTATCAATAAACCCAAATCCGTTTTGAACATAAAAAAAGACCGCTCTTGAGCGGTCTTTTCATTTCATCGGCTTTAGGCTTGCTGTTGGTATTTCATCTTGCCTGAATCAAACAGCGCAATCACCATCCCCGACAGTAGCCCAACTAAGTGAGCGGTGTTTGCAATCGCCATAAATGGCTGCACAAAACCAAGAACTAACCATACCAACATAAAGACGATGATTGGCTTGGGTAGCGTAAGGCCTAAATGTGGCAAGCGGTAACCCAGTATCCACAAATAACCAAGCAGTGCATAGACCACACCAGACAAGCCGCCGAAGTTAGCCCCTTCAACATAGAACTGGCCTGCCCCTGAAAGCGCTGCCGACACCACAAAGAGTTGCAATAGCTTACCGGAACCGAGACGACGTTCGATGTCGCCCCCCAACTGCCACCACCATAGTAAGTTAAACACGATGTGAGTTACTGAAAAGTGCAGTAACGCATGACTTAGCCATCGCCACACTTGCCATTGTTGCCCCTCAAAAGCCGGGAAGTGCAACAACTTAAACACGCCATTGCCAAAGCCAAACATTTGTAACAAGTAGATGATGATACAGACTGTCATGATCAGCAAAGTCATGGGGCCAGCTTTCGCTTTGACCATGCTCATGATACTCGGGCTGGAATAATGAAATGTGCTCTTACGAGTATCGGCAACGTCCCACGAGGCGGCGCTGTATTTTGAATCAGACGGGTTAGCAAGGAACAGCTTAAGTTCGGCTTCCGCTTCTATTTCATGCTGGCTATCAGTCAGCCACAGCGCAAATTGCCCATCCCCTTCAGGCATCATTTCGATGTCAATTTGGCGAGAGGCCATATAATCAATAAAGGCTTGCGCCATACGTGGATTATTTAACGTTACCAATCTCTTCATTAACTTCTCACTATCGGTAGTTCTGCTCGATGCCAGGCTTCAAAGCCACCATCTACACTGTACACCTGTTCAAAGCCTTGGTTAACTAAATATTGCGCCGCACCTTGGCTACTAATGCCGTGGTAACACATCACTAGAATAGGTTGTTCGAACTCCACTTCATCCATAAACGCAACGATCGTATCGTTAGTTAAGTGATACGCGGACTCCGCATGCGCAACGGCAAACGATTGAGGGTCACGGATATCTACAAGCTTCGCATCACCCTGCTCGAGCAGCGCTTGCGCACCTTGTACATCGATATGCTTAAACTGATCCATTTACTTTCTCATTGTCTTATTAATATACCCAAGCAACCTCGAACCTAACGTACTAATCAGCACCCGTGGTACAGCATAAAATCCATATTTGAAGCTGCTTGGGTATACTGCCGCTATTGTAACCTATCCAACGGCAAACTTAGACACATGGATAATCAGGGTTTTCAAAAGTGTACACATTCCAACCATTTGTGGATAAAGCTGTGAATTGCGTTGATAAAGTGTATTTGGATCTTTTGATCCACAATATGTAGTGATGATCCTGATCTAACTGTGTGTATATCTATAACTATCCCCAGATGGAAAAGTGCTTGAATCCCTTGTTTTGTCCGGGTTTCGAACAGTTGATAAATAATTACTTCACAGAGTTATACACAGGTAGCACATAAAATCCGGATCGCAAACGCTATCGATTTTCGATCGACAATAAAAAAGCCGAGATCACATGATCTCGGCTTTCTATGAAAATCTTACTTTCAATTAGCAGTGGAAATTAAAATTCACCCACGGCCAATTTTAGTTTCTTCATTGCATTTTTTTCTAGCTGGCGAATACGCTCGGCAGAAACACCGAACTCATCAGCTAAGTCTTGCAATGTTGCTTTCTCATCATCTAACCAACGAGAACGCACGATGCGCTGACTACGCTCATCCAAACTCGCTAATGCATGACCCAAGCGATTGTTGGTGTGCATTTCCCAGTTGGCGGCTTCAATGTTGTCGGCCACATCAGACGATTTGTCTTCTAGGTATAGCATCGGCGCTGTGTAAGCGTTTGAACTGTCGTCTTCATCAGTTGGCATATCAAAGGTTGAATCCACCGCCGCTAAGCGTGATTCCATCTCGCGAACTTCAGAAGGCTCAACACCTAACTCGCGCGCAACGGTTTCCACTTCACCGTTGTTAAACCAACCCAAGCGCTTTTTCGACTTACGCAGGTTGAAGAACAATTTACGTTGCGCTTTAGTGGTCGCAATTTTCACGATACGCCAGTTACGTAGCACGTATTCGTGGATCTCTGCTTTGATCCAGTGGACAGCAAAAGAAACCAAGCGAACCCCTACTTCTGGGTTAAAACGCTTAACGGCTTTCATTAGACCGATGTTACCCTCTTGCACAAGATCCGCCATTGGCAAACCGTAGCCAGAGTAACCACGAGCAACGTGAACAACGAATCGTAGGTGCGAAAGAATTAGACCTTTTGCAGCCTCAATCTCACCTTTATAGTGTAATCGTTCTGCCAGCTCACGCTCTTCGTCTGCAGTCAGCATTGGGTAGCTGTTTACTGAGCGAATATAGCTATCAAGGCTATCTTGCGTGACTAGAGCCATCGGATACGCTTCTTTTGTCATTCAATTCCTCATCAATCTCTGATCTGGAGCATTACATTGCAATTTAGCTTCGATATCTTGAACTCAAAATGAACAAGTTTCAAGAAGGGGAAGCAATTATCCATAAACATTTGGTCTAAGCAAGGGTTCAAAATTAGCTAGTGCTAATGAAACCCAAGTAATAAGACCGCCATCACTTAAACTGGTTCAATTTCTTTTAAATGTCGTTGCGCAGAAAAGCGCGCCGCAATACATCCCAAAAGACTCCCAATGATGATTAGTAACAAAGATTCATCCCAACTTAGACCAATCAGGCGGAACTGGCTATCGTACAACGCAGCAAGGTCTTCCACCGCACTATTCATGACAATGGTCACTAAAGCCGTTACCAACCACGCAATAGTGGCACCTAACACGCCAAACCACATACCTGTGTACAAGTAAGGGCGCAGAATGAAACTGTCCGTCGCACCGATCAGTTTCATGGTTTGAATCTCTTCTTTATTCGCCAGCACATTAAATCGCAATGTATTGCCAACGATTAAAAATACCGCACCGAGCATCAGCACTGTCAGGGTAATGACAATAATACTCGCGAGAGTTTTGATGGCATCAAGACGCGCTAGCCAGTCTTCGTCAAGTCTCACGTCGGTCACATCTTGTTGCTCTCGAACGTCTTTGGCTAATGACTGAATATCACTTTTTAGCTCCGAATCTGGCGTAATCACCAACACACCAGGTAGCGCATAGCCACTTAAGAGGCTGATAGCTTGGTCGAACCCTGCATATTGGCTTAAATCAGATAGACCTTGTTGCGGTGAAATATACTCTACCTCTTTTACCAAAGGCCAAGTTTCAATTTGATCTTTGAGAACCATCACTCGTGCATCCGGCATGCCTTCAACTAAGTAAGCACTAACTTGTGAAGGAGAAGCGACATCTTCCGCTGCCCCCGCAACGTTTTTCCCCAATAGATACAAACAAGCTGGCATGGCAAGTGCCATGGAGATGACCGCTAGGGTCAGAATGTTGCCTAGTGGTCGTTGCCATAAGGCGCTAAAAGAGGATTTAGCTTGTTTTGCATGGACAGAGAAAAAACCATCGGTATTCGCACGCTTGGCACTGCGGCCTTTCCCCTTCTTTTGGGAGTGCTTGTTACCTGCCATAGTCTTCTACCTCACTTAGGAAGCCTTGGTTCAATTCAAAATGACGATACTGTGGGCGAGTGTTTACTAACCCCACATCGTGCGTGGCAAGTAGGATAGTCACGCCCGCACGGTTAAATTCTTCGAATAGACGCAACACACGGTTGGATAATTCTGGGTCAAGGTTACCCGTAGGCTCATCAGCCACCAGCAACGTTGGTCGATTAACCACAGCACGGGCAATACCGACGCGCTGTTGTTCACCACCAGAAAGTTGACTAGGTAGACAACGAGCTTTATCGAGTAAGCCCGTTTTATCTAACGCCGCAGAAACACGGCGTTTGATTTCGTTTTCAGAAATCGATTCGATACGCATTGGCAGAGCGACATTGTCGTACACACTGCGATCCATCAATAGGCGATGATCTTGAAAAACAATCCCAATATTGCGGCGCAAAAAAGGGATGTCTTTGCCTGGAATACGCGTGATGTCGTGGCCATTAAAATGGATTTTGCCATCGGTTGGTCGCTCTATCGCGCAGATCAATTTCAGCAAGGTACTTTTACCAGCCCCGGAATGTCCGCCTAAAAACGCCATTTCACCGCGCCTCAGGTGAAAATCGACTTTTTGCAGTGCTTGTCGACCACCTCGGTAAGCTTTGCTTACTTGCTGAAATTTGATCACCGTTGATTTCCTCTAACTCTTTTTATTCTTCACGACTAAACAGTGCGTCAATAAACTCTTGAGTTTCAAATGGACGCAAGTCTTCGATACCTTCACCCACACCAATGTAACGAATTGGAATACCGAACTGATCAGCAATAGCGAAAATTACGCCGCCCTTGGCTGTACCATCCAGCTTAGTCAAAGTAATCCCGGTTAGAGGGGCAACATCACTGAAAAGTTTCGCTTGGCTAATGGCATTTTGTCCTGTACCTGCGTCAAGCGTTAGCATGATCTCATGTGGTGCAGATTCATCAATTTTCTTCATCACACGTACAATCTTACGCAGCTCTTCCATTAGGTTCGCTTTGTTCTGTAGACGACCTGCTGTATCAGCAATCACCACATCCACACCACGTGCTTTTGCCGCTTCAATCGCATCATAGATAACAGAGGCACTGTCTGCGCCAGTATGTTGAGCAATCACAGGAACATTATTACGTTCACCCCACACTTGTAGCTGCTCAACCGCTGCGGCACGGAAAGTATCGCCCGCTGCAAGCATCACTTTTTTGCCTTGAGTTTGGAACTGCTTCGCTAGCTTACCGATGGTCGTGGTTTTACCCACGCCATTTACACCCACCATCAAGATGACGTAAGGCGTTTTGTTGCTATCGATTTCTAGTGGCTGTTCGACTTTAGAAAGAATCTCAGCCATTTCTTCTTTCAACAAACCATAAAGGGCTTCGCCGTCTTTCAGATCGCCACGTGTGGCTTTTTCTGTCAGGTTGTTGATGATTTTTGTTGTGGTATTCATGCCCACATCAGCAATAAGCAGTTGCTCTTCTAGCTCTTCAAATAAGTCTTCATCGATTTTCTTACCGCTGAACAGACCGAAGAAGCCAGCACCAATATTTGCTTTTGTTCGGCTTAGGCTGCGTTTAAGACGAGCAAAAAAGCTTTCTGTTGGCTTTTCTTGTTCTTGAACACGAGGCGCGGCCGATACGACTTCTGGCTCTTCTGCTTCTGCTTCTGCTTCTGCTTCTGCTTCTGCTTCTGCTTCTGCTTCTGCTTCTGCTGGGGCAGCCTCTGATTGTTTCGCTTCTTCTTCAAGTTCTGGCGTTGCTTCCGCTTGCTCAGCAACCGCTTCGGTTTGCTGCTCTTCAGAAGGCGCTTCCACTGCTTCTTCTTTTACTGTTTCTTCAGTTTTTGGTTTTGGGCTTTGTTCTTCGTCACCAAAACCTAGCCACGAAAGTAATCCGCGCTTCTTTTTTTCCGTCATCTGGGGCTATCCTAGATTGTTCTTTTATCTATTAATGACTCTTTTTTGACAAGATTATTATCTGTCTAAAAAAGGCTAATGACAAAGTTCTGAAAACTTTCCGATTAGGTAATTCTAATCTTATTAGTGTTACACTCTGTCATCTTGAATATTCTGGGCTGTATCCAAGCTCCAAGCTCATTGCTTGGGCGATTAGATATAGTATCACTTTATTAGCGGTCAAAAAATCTATGGTAAGACGTCGCCAGCAAAACTCATCACAAAAAAAGCCAACAACGGGCTTTGTTCGCATTATTAGTGGCTTATGGAGAGGCAGAAAACTTCCTGTACACGATGCTGAAGGCTTACGCCCCACGACAGATCGCGTCAAAGAAACGCTGTTTAACTGGTTAGCTCAAGATGTACCACAGGCAAAATGTCTCGACTTGTTTGCTGGCTCTGGCGGCTTGGGATTTGAGTCAGCTTCGCGCCAAGCAGAGCAAGTGACCATGGTTGAGCTAAACCCACAAGCTTTCCAACAATTACAAAAGAATGTTGCCTCTCTTAACGCGAACAACATCCAAGTGGTAAATACCGACGCACTGAGTTTTTTGAAGCAACCGGGTTCTGCTCACCATGTGGTGTTTATTGACCCACCGTTTCGCAAAGGCCTATTGGATGAGACCGTGGCTCTGCTAGAACAAAATGGCTGGCTCGCGGAAGATGCGATGATTTATATTGAAACAGAAAAAGAACTCAATATTGCCGACTTACCAGAAAACTGGCAATTACATCGAGAAAAAACAGCAGGCCAAGTGAGCTATCGTCTGTACGAACGTACCTCCGCATAACGCCTCGATTTAAAAGGACACTTAAATGAAAGCACTAATTATGCTGGCCAAAGCGGCTATCGCCTTTGTTTGGTTAGTATTAATCCTAAATATTTTTATGCCCTTTCCCGGCAATGCCGCGATTGCGCTATACATCATGACCGCTTTTTTGTTCATCATGCACGGTTTACAAATGGCCATCTTCATTGGTGCATTTGGCGACAAAATAAAAATGAGCAGTTGGGAAAAATATTCAATCCTGATTTTTGGTATTTTTGCCCTACTCGATATTCGTCGTAAACACATGATGTAATCGCTCAGATACGAAAAAGCCGCTCTTGTGAGCGGCTTTTTTTCTGCGTGTCGTTCGTCACCCAATGTAACTTTTTACACCATCCAAGAACATTTGAGTGGAGATCATCACCAGTAACAAGCCCATTAAGCGTTCTACCGCCTTCAAGCCACGTTCACCCAACAAGCGATTAAAGAAGCCATAAAACATCAGTATAAAAAATGTTGCGCCCCACGCAATTACGACTGATGCTGACATTTCCAACATTTTCTCTGGATGTTGCGAAGACAGTAAAAGCAAGGCTGCAATCACTGAAGGGCCCGCGATCATAGGAATGGCCATCGGAACAATAAAGGGCTCCTCGCCTGCTGCCAGTCCAGTGATGCTGCCAGCACTCGGGAAAATCATCTTAATCGCAATAATGAAGAGAATAATGCCACCTGAAATGCTGAGCGTTTCTGGCTGGACATGCAAAAAACTTAAGATGCTTTGTCCTGCAAACAGAAACAACATCAAAATCAGTAAGGCAAACAGTAGTTCACGAATCAATACCTTACGACGACGCTTGGGATCGATATGTTTGAGAATAGACAACACAATCGGCAAGTTACCGAGAGGGTCCATGATTAGAAACAGCATGGTCGCTGCAGAAAGAATGTCCATATTCTGGCCTCACCTAAAAAATGGCGGCCAGTGTATAGCAAACTGACAACATGAGTATATGACTGAGGGCGAAAACACCATATTCACCCTCGATCTTAGCCGCCGTTTAGTGATTGCAAACTCGCGCCATATTGACCACAAACTTACCTTCAAGCTCACGAATTTTGTCGCGCTTGAGCAAAAATGCTAGTAATGCATCTAAGTCTAGATCATTCAGTTTACAGGTGTGAAAGCGAACGCTAGCGCCAAAGTGCTGTGTGAGGGCTTCGCGATCCATTGGTGTTTCTCTAAGTAGGTTTAGCAGCTCGTGAGCATGGATTTCACTCATTATTGACTCCAGTTATTAAGAACAATGCGTTCAGTTTACTGAAATCCTCAAGAGCTGCTTTGACTTAAATTAGTAAATGATTGAGGCAACAATGAGGGCATGAGCAAAAAAGTAACTACCACTCACCCACAAATAGGCGTGTTTCATCGGTTTTCGATAACCGTGTATCGCGTATGCCAGCGCCGAATAGATCAGAACTAAGGTTCCGCTAAAGCCGATAGCATTGGCGTAACTCGGCACTTGTAACCAAACTTCACCGGCTGCCCAAGCAAGTTGAACCAGCATCATCCCCATGATCACAACGGGGAATACCAGAGAGTCGAGTTGAGGTAGCAACAAAAAGAACGCCACGATACTCGCTGCAAGCAGCAGGGCCAACAGCCACCAGACAATCTCACCATTAAGCTGCACCCAAAATGACTTGCTGTAGCATACCTGGGCAACCAGATAAGCCGTAAAATAGATTAGCTTACGAGTTTTAAACGAGTGCAGCGTATCTGCCACCATAGACACAATAAGCCCACCCGCAATCCAGTAGGTATATGTTGCGGATGCACCTTGAGTTAACACCAACACAAGAAGAAGTAGCAGAGTAAAGATTTTAAACACGAGGGATTGTGTCGGGTTAGCTTGCTTTGCTCCCAACACGGAATACACACCTGATAGCCCTATCGCCAGCCAACTCCACATGCAGTATACACCTTTTACTTAAACTCGCCGCTAGTCTAGGTAGACCAGTTTTGATGTAAAGACACAATCTACGAAAGTTGGATCTCGCTAGCGATTCGAAACATTTTGTAACCCTCAGCCTACGTAATAATAAAGCCGATGAGCCTGAATGATGCCACTAAACATTGGGGCCAAGCTTTGCTCATCAGCCGAACCCATCAAATCACACGACACAATAACCAACGCTTTCTAAAACTATTTAACTGAAAAACAGATAAGTGCTCCAGGTAAGCCGCCACTTCACAAACTGACGATTAAACCACCAGGATGTATGTAATGCAGGCAACAAGAATAAATAACAGACACAAAATAGAAAATAGTCTTAGTAGCGCCCTAAGAGAGGAGAAACTACTGATGACTAGGGGTAAAAACTAAGAAAACCGACCTTAATTCAGTAAAAAAAACATCAGACAAGAAAAGTAAGTCAATGATAAATAAAACCATAATTTCAATAACAGATAAAAGTGCGGACTTCATAAACCATAAAATCACTAAACTCTTTTGAAGCCCATATTTTCTCATAAGGTAAGAAAATCTCACTCCATGCTTTCGATTTGACGATGCAACCTCATAGCACATTTTTTAATTTTCTCAATTTTTGAGAAATACAGGCAAAATAAACACCCAACATACCATTCGAAACAAAAAACAATTACAAAGCCAACATCACAAACCATTTAATATTATAAAATCATACACTTAAAACAAAAAAGGCTAGAAATAAAACAATGTGAACACTTTAAATACAGCACAAAAAACATAGTTTCATTAGTCAGAATCACGTAAAACCAGACAAGTTAAGTGTGGTTTTTGAAAAGATTAACGAGCATATGTTGATCAAACCCCAAAAACAGTGCTATATTAAATTCATCGAGTTCATCAAAGATTAAGGGGTAGTGTTATGATTTCATCTTCTCAAAAACAAGGGCTGGTTATGATTGCAGTGGTTGTGGGTTTAATGACACTGCC